>CAZOLE010000039.1:0-10610 GCA_964580445.1 uncultured Porphyrobacter sp. | reverse complement strand
AAGACCGGTTCTGTTTAACTTCCGCAACTGGGTCGTAAGTGGACCGTCGGCTTTTGGGTGCATTTGGCAAAATAGCCGATTGAAAATCGCTAGATCTCAGCCGCACCTAGCGCTTGGTCGAGGTCCTCCAACAAATCATCGACATCTTCCAGCCCGACATTGATCCTCAGCAGCCCCTCGGTCACGCCCATCTCATCGCGCGCTTCCTCGCCCATATTGGCGTGGGTGGTTGATGCCGGGTGACACATGAGCGAGCGCGAATCCCCGATATTGTTCGAAATATCAATCAACTCCAGCGCATCAAGCACGGCGAAGGCGCGTTCCCGTGTGCCCAGATCAAAGGCGAAGATCGGTCCGGTTGCATCCATCTGATCCAGCGCGAGGCTGTGACGCGGGTGGCTTGGCAGACCGGGGTGCAGCATATGCCCGCCCGCCTCAGAAACACGCGGTTCCAAGAATTTACCCAACGCAACCGCCTGTTCGCTTTGCCGATGCGCGCGCAGGTCGAGCGTCTCCAGCCCCTTATGCACGACCCAAGCGTTGAACGCAGAGAGCGTTGGTCCGGTGTTGCGCTGAAACGGCATCAACGTCTCTTTGATCCATTCTTCGCTCGCACAGATCGCACCAGCCAGCACGCGGCCCTGACCGTCCATCAGCTTGGTCGCGCTATAGGCGACCACATCCGCACCAAATTCCATCGGGCGTTGTAACGCGGGCGAGGCAAAAGCGTTGTCCACCACTGTCGTGATCCCGTGCGCTCGGGCCAAATCACACACATATTGCAAATCAACAATGTCGAGCGTCGGATTGGCCGGGGTCTCAAAGAAAAAGACCTTAGTGTTCGGCTTGATCGCCGTTTCCCACGCCGCATTGTCCGCGCTGTCGATAACGGAGGTTTCGATACCAAAACGCGGCAGCAAATTATCAACCAACCAACGGCAGCTGCCAAACGCGGCGCGCGCGGCGACACAATGATCTCCGGCTGAAAGCTGACTCAAAAGCGAAGCGGTCATCGCCGCCATGCCGGTTGCTTGCGCCCGGCAGGCCTCAGCCCCTTCGAGCAGCGCAATGCGTTCTTCCAGCATCGCAACGCTGGGGTTTTGAAGCCGCGAATAGGTCATACCCTCGGCATCGCCCGCAAACCGATCCGCGACCGTTTGCGCATCATCATACGAATAGCCCGAGGTGAGAAACAAAGCCTCGCTCGTCTCTCCGTGATCGCTACGCCATGTCCCGCCGCGCACCGCCTGTGTTGCGGGACGCCATTTGCGGGTCTTGCCGCGATCCATGCCTGTGGTCTTCTTCATCGTCTAAGGCGCTTAGTCGCCCGCAGGGTTGCCCGCAAGATCGCTTGAAACATCGTTAGCTAGATCGCTGGCCAACAGACCTTCGCGCGCGGTCCTCGCATGACCGACCGCGCTCAACATCAGCGACCCTTCGATCAGCGTCAGCAAATAGCGTGCACCGCCTGTCGGATCAGGATCACCTTCGGGCATTTGCGTTTCCAACCAAGTCAGAAGCCGCCCCATCATTTCCTCTGCCGCTTCTTTATGACCCGGAAAACCGCGCGCTGCGCCAGCAACAATTTCCCACCACAGAACCATAAAGGGCTGCATCATGGGTTCGCGGCCTAAGGTCAGAATGCGCGCAACGCATTGCTGGCGGGTTGTTGGTCGCTCTTCGCCCATCCCTGCGTCCAACGCGGCGGAGTAAATATCTGCGATGTGGCCGAGCACTTCGGCAATCAGCGCTTCTTTGTTGCCGAAGTGATAGATCAACATCCGGTCCGAAGTTCCCGCTGCCTTGGCAAGCGGACGAAGGCTTGCCCCGCCTAGCCCATGTTCAAGCACATGCGCGGCAAGCCTTGGAAGCAAGCTTTCCCGCGACATTGGCGGCTTTGCGGTGGAGGGAGCGGAGACGTTGGGCATAATTTTTCGATAGTTCTTGTAGCACTCGCTACATATGCTAGAGGGGTGGCGTAGCGAGTGCTACATATTTCTCAGGAGAACGCATATGGATCTGCTTCAAATCCTTTTCTTTATTGTTCTTGGTATGGCGGGCATCGCTGGTGCCTATATCCTGATTGCCAAACCAACAAGCGGCAACGCTTTGTTGGCGGCGGTGCTGTCCGCAGGTTTCGGGGCCTACACAGCAGTGCAAATCGCGCATGAGGGTGTGGTGATGTTCTTCACCAACCATTCCGCCAACCTCACCGGACTGCAGGTGTGGTGGGATTTGGTGATGTGCGTGGTGATCGCGCTGTTCTTTATCGCGCCAAGAGCGCGCACCGTTGGCATGAACGTGCCGCTTTGGACACTGTTTGCCGCATGCACTGCGAGCATCGGCTTGCTGGCCATGTGTGCGCGGCTGTTTTGGCTGGAAAACCAGCGCACAGATTGAAAGACTAGCCAAGCCACCCGCTTGCTCTGCATAGAGTGAGCCCTTAACACTCCCACCCGATGTCGCAGATCGTATCGCCCGAAATAGGCGCGCAAGAAGAGCCGAGGCCACCCATACGGCCGCGCGATCCGTGGCTGTGGTGTTTGGCAATCCCAGCGGTCTTTGCGGCAATTGCCGCGATCCGGCTAGCGATACCATCCGCGCCGGTTTTCGATGAAGTGCATTATCTTCCCGCGGCGCGCGAATGGTTGACGCTGCTTGGTGAGCAAGTCGGCGTCTATCGCAATCCAGAGCACCCGCCGCTTGGCAAGCAATTGATCGCGGCGGGCATCCATCTGTTCGGTGACAATCCGATAGGCTGGCGGGTTATGTCGCTTGTCGCAGGGACAATCGCACTTGCCGCCAGCATGCGCGCGCTTTGGCAGGCAAGCCATGATCGATTTGCTACAATCACCTTTGGAGTGCTGCTCGCAACCGGATTTCACCTCTTCATACATGCCCGCATCGCCATGCTTGATATCTTTATGGCGGCCTTTCTTGCAGTTGCCACTTGGCTCTTCGTAGGGGCAATCCGCAAGCCGGAAACGGGACGCTGGCGGTTGGCGCTTTGCGGGATCGCTGTGGGAGCCGCGCTCGCTTCGAAATGGAGTGCGGTGCCGCTTGCCATGACGTTTGGTCTCGCATTTTTTGCCGCGCGTTTATCAGCCGGGCGGCGGCGTCTGTTCACAAGCACCCGCGGTTGGCCTGTCCCGGGCATATCCTTGCTTGAAGCGGTCTTGTGGCTCGGGCTTGTCCCACTTTCGGTCTATTCCGCCACATACGCTCCGGCATATTGGTTGGGCAGCTCCTTCCAACCCACTCCTTTCGCAGAGAAGGGGTTGATCGGACAGCATATGGAGATGCTTGAGTTGCAAGGCTCGGTCATCGCGCCGCACAACTACCAGAGCACTTGGCAGCAATGGATGCTAAACACGCGCGGCGTCTGGTATTTCTATGAAGAGGCTGATGGGGCGCAGCGCGGCGTGATGCTGATCGGCAATCCTTTGACGATGCTGCTGGGCCTGCCGGCTTTGCTCTGGTGTCTCGCCAAGGGCCTCTGGCGCAAGAATTGGGCGCAGCTTGGCGTCGTGATCGGTTATGCACTTACGCTTGGCCTGTGGTTGATCGCGCCCAAGCCGGTGCAATTCTATTACCACTATTTCCTGCCGAGCTTCTTCCTGCTCGCGGCCTTAGCGATCACCCTGAGCGATCTGGCAAAGCGGGAGGCGGTGGAGAGCCGTCCTTACATCAGCTATAGCGTGATTGTGGCGAGCGTGGCGGTGTTCGCTGTGTTCTTCCCGATCTTATCCGCAGGCGCGCTCGAAGGCCCAGATAGCTTTGCCTATTGGGTATGGATTGAAGGCTGGAGGTAGCAGTTTTTGTTGTTGCGCAGCGCATCCGCGCTGCGATTTCCTCGCTCACGCGGCCTTCAGGCCGCATCGCTGCAGGCGGGCGGTCGCCCATGCGGTCGCTTCGCGACCGTTGAGGCTGAGCCCATCGTACCTAATACCGACCCCAGACAAATCGACTACTAAGCGCGAAATTCCAAACCGATCCGATGAGTATCCCGCAAAGCGCCGCGAGCGCCCAATGGGCCCCGCGCCCTTCGAGCAGCGTGGCGACCGCGACATTAGCAAATCCACCCACCGCGCATGTTAGGCAAAACCCGGCCCATCCGCGCAGCACTGCGCCCAAGCCGGTCAAACGTTTGTCTCTGTAAGTTAGCCAATTGTTGAGCCAGAAGTTGAAGCTCATCGCGCTCAGAACCGCGATCCCCTGCGCGGCAGAAAACGGCCGTGTGAAGTTTTGCTCAAAGACGAACAAGAGGCTCGCCAAAACCGCCATATGCACGATCACACCCAGCGCGCCGACCGTGCCAAACAGCGCAAAACGGGTTGGGATAATCCGGCCCAAGGTCTTGTCATAAATCCCCGCGAGAAAGTCGAACGCAACCGCACGATCAAGCTTGCTTACCCCTTCGCGGCGCGCAGCGAAGTTGAGCGGGAACTCCTTGAGCTTCATCGGAGCGCCAAGAGATTTTGGGGCGGTCGCCAGCAGATCGAGCAGGACCTTGAACCCGATACCAGAGAGGCGAGGAACCAATGCGCGCGCGATCGCGGTTGGGAGCATGAAATATCCGCTCATGGGGTCAGTCAGTTCCACCCCAGTCAGCCTGCGCGCCATCGCATTGGCCATTCCCGATAGCTTTTCACGTTCCGGCTCGGCCCAGTCCTGGATGCTAGCCCCATCGGCGAACCGGCTGGCGACGCAGATTTCCGCTTCCTCTGCTTTGAGCGTAGCCAGCATCTGGGGAAGCAATTCCGGATCGTGCTGATGATCGGCGTCCATCACCGCGACAAAAGGCGCAGCGGTCGCACAGAACCCCTCAATAGCCGCACTGGCTAGACCGCGCCGCCCAATCCGTTGGATCACCCGGACGCGCGTATCGGCAAGCGCGATTGCTCGCGCTTCATCTGCGGTGCCATCGTTGCTGTCATCATCGACAATCAGGACTTCCCAGCCCGCGTCTCCGATTGCTGGCCCCATCGCCTGTTCGATCCGCTCTACCAGCGGCGCGAGATTTCCGCGCTCATTGAGTGTTGGCAGTATGATCGCGAGTTCAAGCATTGGTTTAGTTTGGGGCTAAAGACGCTCCAAGACCGCTTCGCCAATCGCTTTCGTGCCTTGGCTTCCGCCCAAATCGAAGCCAAGGAAGCCATCGGCGAGCGCTTTGGAGACAGCCGTTTCGACACGTTCGGCTTCGGCGTCACGGCCAAACGAGTGGCGCAGCATCATTGCCACCGACAATATGGTTGCCATCGGATTCGCTTTGCCCTGACCGGCAATATCGGGCGCGCTGCCATGGATCGGCTCGTAAAGGCCAAAAATTCCGAAGTCAGTCTCGCGGTCACCCATCGATGCGCTGGGGAGCAAACCAATCGAACCCACCGCAGCGCTAGCCAAGTCAGACAGAATATCGCCGAACAGGTTACCGGTGAGGATCACATCGAACTGCGAAGGATTAGCGATCACCTGCATCGCGGCGTTGTCGACATACATATGCGATAGATCGATATCGGGATGCGAGCCGGCCGCATCAATCACCGTTTCGCGCCACACTTGGCTGCTCTCCAAAACGTTGGCTTTGTCGACACTGCACACCTTGCATTCGCTCGAACGCGCAGCCCGAAAAGCCACTTGAGCGATCCGGTGCGCCTCTTCGGCGCTGTAAGACATCATGTCCCAACCGGTGCGCGCATCGCCTTCGCCGCGCTGGCCTTTCTCGCCGAAATAGACATCGCCGGTTAGCTCACGCACGATCAACATATCCAGCTCAGCTGCGATTTCAGAGCGCAATGGTGAAAGGTACTCCAGCTTCTCAAACACCTTCGCCGGACGCAAATTCGCAAACAGGCTCAATTCTTTGCGCAATCCCAAGATCGCTTGCTCCGGCCGCAAAGCACGCTCCAACCCGTCGCAATCAGGATCGCCGACCGCACCGAAAAGGACCGCATCGCAAGACCGCGCAATCGTAAGCGTCTCGGCAGGTAAAGGCTGGCCATGGCGCTTATACGCGATCCCGCCAACATCACCGTCAAACAATGTCAGCCCCGGAAGGCCAAGCGCTTCGAGCACTTTCACCGCTTCGGTTGTGACTTCCGGACCAATCCCGTCACCGGGTAGAACTGCAATCTTCATTTGCGTCTTCTCACGTCAACATGCGGCGAAGCCGCTCACCCAACTGCACGCGGGCGGCCATAACATCGCTTTGCGTATCAGCAAGCAGATAGCGCGAGATCAGCGGGTGGAGTTGGCGAAAGGTTTCGAATTGCTGCGCGAGATCTGCGCCGGGATCAGGCTTATGACCGCCAAAGCCCAACTCTCTCAGCAACATGCTTTCATAAGTGACCATCGCACTGAGCCAACCACGCGCAGAGGGGGCATGGCAGATCGCAGTGAGCAGCCCGTCGAGCGCTTGAAAAAGGCCTGTATAGGGGTTGCGTTCTGGTAGGGTGCTGGCGGTGAGCGCGCAGGCCCAACTAATAGCGGCAGCAGGCAGCGGTTCGGTCATCCACGGAGCGCGGCTCTCTTCAAGTTCAAGTTTGGCAAAGGGCAATTGGTTTTGCGACTTGGCCCTCAGGTCCAGCGCGACGCGGTTGCCGGGGATCATCACCGGGCGCAATTGCCGCCCGCGTCCGCCAGCGACATAACCTACTACCAGTCCGTGATCTTCCGTGAGCAGCCTTGCAATACTGCCATTTTCACCGTGCGAGCGCGAAGCGACGAGGAGAGCAGGCGCGCGCAAGTTCATAGCAGCGCGGCGACGTTACTTTCCGGCCAGCTTAGCTTCCAGCTCAGCGACTTTAGCTTCGAGTGCATCGGCCTGTTCGCGCGCCTTCTGCGCCATAGCTTTGACCGTATCGAATTCCTCGCGGCTAACGAAATCGACCCCGCCCAGCGCTTCACGCATGCGTTCGCGTGCGCCTTCGCGCGCTTCACGGGTCATGCCCGCCATAGTACCAGCGGCGCTGTTTGCGAGTTTGACGAAGTCGGCGATGATCGGGTTTTCGCTTTGCATAGGAGCCAAATGGAGTGTCCAGTCGAAACAGGCAAGCAAAAATCGGCCAGTTTCTAGCTTGCAACCGTGCGCCCGGAGCGATCCGCATGGAATGCGCAAGAGCGGGTATAGTTAGCGCCCGACAGCGCGAAAAAACCTAAAGTTCAACCTCTACTGCAGCACCGCCACCCTCGGCTTGTCCGGCATCAGGATTATCAGTGATGAAGGCGTAATTGAGCGCGCCTGCAAAGCACACCCAGCACAGATATGGCACCAGCAACAATGCCGCGAGCTTTCGCACGCGCAGAAATGCGAAGATCACAACAAGTAGGGTTACGACCGCAACGCCAAGCACGATCAGAGCCGCTTCCATATTCTGCATTGCAAAGAATACCGGCGTCCACGCCAACGTAATCGGGAAATGCACCGCGAATGCGACAATTGCGAATGCCCGACCATGCGCCCCCCACGCGCTGACCACCAAGGCCAGCGCAAATCCGATCATCGTGAACAATATGCCCCAGACGATCCCAAAGACTGCGGGTGGTGGAAAGATCGAAGGCTTGTTCAAGCCAGCAAACCATGCCGTATCCGGACCACCCAACTGTCCAGACATGAAACCAATAAGAACAATTAGCGGAACAAGAAACAACGCCCAGCGCAGGAAGCTAGCCCGCAATTGAGCCTTGGATGCCAGAGTGTTCATCAATCCTCCAAAAAAGGCAGTTCAAGCCCGCCACAATTGCGATTCGCGTGCTTAAATCTGTTGCTTGGCGATACACACATGGGGTGCCAACGCCAATTCAAGCGGTCAATCAAACAAGATCATTGCACTCGCAATTTCGCGAAATTTCGACCTTTATCCGAAGAAAGATAATTAAGAGCATTCGCGTCTGCGCGACATTCTGCTAGCACTGCCACATTCCTGCCGTGATTCGAGGCGCTGATTCGGCAGGAACTGGTGTCAATTTAGCGTCTCGCCCGTTTTATATGGGGCCCAATTAGGGGATCGGATTACATGAAAAAGACAAACTTCGCTTCGATGCTGGCTGTAGCCGGCGGCCTTGCTCTCGCTACCGCAGCTTGCACACCTGAAGGTGACGCAGACGGTACCGACGCAGATACAGAAGCAAACGCTGAAGCCGAGTGTGGCGCATGCGGTGCTTGTGGCGCTGAATGTGGTGCATGTGGCGCTGAGTGTGGTGCCTGTGGCGCAGCATGTGGCGCTGAGTGCGGTGCATGTGAAGCAGCTTGTGGCGCAGCGTGCGGTGCATGTGAAGCAGCTTGTGGCGCTGAGTGCGGTGCATGTGAAGCAGCTTGCGGCGCTGAATAAGCAACGCATTTGATCACACGATCAAAACGGAGCGGCCAGCGGAAACCTTTGGGTAACCGCTGGCCGTTTTGATTCGAAGTTAAAGTGTTATGGAAAAAATAGAAGCCGCTAAGACCGTCATCGAAACCATCACGCAGATGGCACAGGAACAACGCCCGCTGATGTTGCGGATTGTGCCTGAAGAAGGCGCAACGTTCTGGAATCATTATCCCAAAGGCGATGCGCGCGATAAGCACTGTCAGTCGCGTTGGTATTATCATGTCCATGCGACCGGAAAACGTGATCCGGATGAACACGGTCACTTTCATCTGTTCCTGCATCGCGACCAATTGCCGGATGGGCTAGAGCCCAAGCGCCTGCCTGCGAAAGGCGAGGACGCTAAAGTTCACGTCACGCATTTGGTCAGCCTTTCGATCAACACACTTGGCATTCCGCGTTCGTGGTTCACTGTGAACCAATACGTCACTGCGGAGTTCTTATACCCGGCCGAGGTGATGATCGATCACCTACCTGACTTTAATGTCGACCACACAAAGCAGGATGATTGCGTCAATCGCTTCGTCACTGCGATGGTTGCGCTCTATCGTGATGAGATCGCAGAATTGCTACGTGAACGCGATGTCCGCCACGATGAGCTGGTCGCCGAACATGGCCCGGATATAGCTTTCAAAAAAGCAAGCGGTGCAGAGGTGCTTTCACAAATTCCGATTGATCTCGACGCGAAAATTAACTCGTTGGATTGGCCAGAAGAGTAACACCTAAAGGCTTGGTTTCGCAGTACGAAGGCAAAGCCGTCGTTAACCCGACAGGGCACCCTCAGCGACGCGCATGAACTGCGTGTGAGCGAGAAAATCGCAGCCCAGATGGGCTGCGCAAATCAAGAACGTTTTGCACTCACCAAAAACTCAACATTGCCCTGAGGGCCGGTGATGGGACTTTCAACTATTCCTGAGATATCCCAACCAATATCCTCTAACCATTCACGAACTTCTCCGCATACCCGCGCGTGCAATGTGGTATCGCGGACCACCCCGCCCTTTCCAACTTCCTCGCGCGCAACTTCGAATTGCGGCTTGATCAGCGCGACCAGCTGACACGCAGGCGCAGCCAATTCGAGTGGGCGTTCAAGAACTTTGGCAAGGCTGATAAAGCTCGCATCGCACACCACCCAATTGCACGGCTGGGCGATATGCTCGGGCGTCAAAATACGCGCACTCGTCTGTTCGTAAACGCTCACACGCTCATCTTGACGCAGCTTCCACGCCAGTTGATTGGTGCCGCTATCGACTGCGAAGACGTGGCGCACGCCATTCGTCAGTAACACATCGGTAAAACCCCCAGTCGAAGAGCCAATATCCATCGCCACCGCGTCTGTGGGGTCCAGCGCAAAATGATCCAGCGCATGGGCGAGCTTAATCCCGCCCCGGCTCACCCAAGGATGGTCGCGCCCGCGCACCTCCAACGGCGCATCAGCCGGTAACTGCTGCCCCGGCTTGGCGATCTTCGCCTCGCCAGAGAATACTGTGCCAGCCATGATGAGAGACTGCGCGCGGGTGCGGCTTTCGGCCAAACCACGCTCAACCAGCAACTGATCGGCTCGGGCCTTGGCCAGCTTCATTTTTTTCGAGGATGACTGCAATTTCGCCATGGACGGCAAAAGCGATAGCGCGCATTGAAGCGCTATGAAAGCAACCTTCTTCCATGCCGTTGGCGCAATTATCGTGACATTCGGGATCGCTGCTTGCGCGCCGAGCATTGTCGAACCGCAGCCCACCGTAACACCCGCTGCAACACAAGCGCCGGCCCCTGTTCCTGCGCCACAACCTGCTCCGGTCGCGCCCGTACGCGAGCAATTCTATGACAATTACCTCGATGCGCCGCAAACGCCGGGCACGTGGGAATATGTCGCGGAACCCTCTGAGACGATCGCCGTATTCGGGATTGACCGTGCGAACCCTGAATTCATCATTCGGTGCAATCGATCCACCCGTCAGGTGGGTTTGGCCCGACGGACAACCGCGGCGGGTTTACGGCGGATGCGGATCACCACCGAAACAACTCAGCGTGACCTCATGACTGGCCAGGTGGGCACTCGCATGCTCGTTGCCGCCGAATTGACCGCGCGCGATCAGTTGCTCGACGCTATGGCAATCACGAAAGGCCGCTTCGCTGTGTCGGTCGAGGGTGAGCGGACGCTTTACCTGCCCGCTTGGACCGAAGTGACCCGTGTAATCGAGGATTGTCGCTAGAAAAGGGCACGGCTTGGTCGCGGAGCACGGC
>CAZOLE010000038.1:0-10711 GCA_964580445.1 uncultured Porphyrobacter sp. | reverse complement strand
ACCCGCAGGATCACTGGCTTGGCCGAGTGCAGTTCAACTTGGTTGGCAAGCGTGAGCAGTTCGCTCTCCACCGCCGCATTGCTGACCAGTTCCGCGCAGTCCTCCGCGATATGCGTTACCCCAATGGCCGGCGGCATTAGAGTTTCTGCGCGCGGGACCATACGCGTGAACCGCGCGCTTTGCGGGTCGGCAGGAATGCACGGATCGAACGGAAGGATAACGCCGATCTTCAATCCGGCCTCACGCGCTGCAAGGAACCGCGCGGCAAAAGCATCGTCCAATTCTCGCTGTGCGGGTTGCAGCTCAAGATAGACAAACTGCGCGCCAACCGCCTTGAGCGTGGTGAAGTTTACCTCTTCGGCCTTGCTGGGGATCACCGCGCCTTGTTCGGGATAGTC
Source organism: uncultured Porphyrobacter sp. (assembly GCA_964580445.1). GTDB lineage: Bacteria > Pseudomonadota > Alphaproteobacteria > Sphingomonadales > Sphingomonadaceae > Erythrobacter. Next base: position 10,313 of record CAZOLE010000038.1, on the reverse strand, counting down.
GATATCGGAAGGCCGCCAGCTGCGCATATCCCACCAGAACCAAGCGGCATAACCAATTGCGATCAAAACCAGCAGCGCAATCACACGAAACAGCCAGCGGACAAGCCCGCCGCGCCGCTTTCGCTTGCCAGATCCTCTGCGTTTGATTGCCATAATCGCGCTACGCTTAGCCCTTGATATGCAAAACACAAATCAGCGTGAAGAGCCGCCGCGCGGTCGCAAAATCGGTTTCGACCTTGCCCTCCAACCGCTCAAGAAGCAATTCAGCCGCATTGTTATGAATTCCGCGCCGGGCCATATCAATTGTCTCGATCTCTCCCGGTGTCGCTTTGCGGATCGCCTGATAATAGCTGTCACAGATCGCGAAATATTCGCGGATGGGGCGGCGAAACCGGGCAAGGCCGATAATGAGCGTTTCCAACAATTCTTCTTCTGTGTCGCTGACATCCAAAGCCAGCCGACCGTCTTGCACGCCAAGCTTTATCCGGTAGGGGCCACCCGCTCCGCGCTCCGCGCTGCGCACTGGTTTGAAGGTGTTCTCCTCAATCAGGTCATAAATCGCTACGCGCCGCTCTTGCTCAACATCGGCGTTGCGCCACAGAATCGTCGCCTCATCGAGCACCACATGCGCAATGCGATGCGATGCGCCAGACGCAGGTTGACCAGATTCGGGTGACGACTTTTCCATAATAATCTGCCTTCGCAGATCGCACAGGCAAAATTCAAGCACTTCCGCACACTCTCCACGCTATCCACAGGGCAATCGGCGTGATGAAAAATTTATTAACCCGCGAACCTCTTGCAGGACCCCTAAGACCAGAGCATCAAGCGCCCATGGGCGAACCAGACAAATTGACTTTAATTGCAGGCAACGAGCTGACCGGTGAAACGGGTGTGGCGCGCAAATTGCCGTCAAACCTCGAAGCCGAGGCGGCGTTTCTTGGTGCGGTGCTGATCGACAACCGCGTGATCGAAGAATTGCCAACGCCGATCCGGCCCGATCACTTCTTTGAGCCGCTGCATGAGCGCATTTATGAGCGCATCCTCAAGATGATTGAGCGCAATGCGACCGCTTCGCCCGTAACGCTGCGACCGCATTTTGAGAACGATGAAGCGCTCAAAGAGCTGGAAGGCCCCAAATACCTCGCCAAGCTAACCGCGAATGGTGCCGGGCTGCTCGCGCCGCGCGAATTGGCGCAACAGATCTATGATCTGGCGCTATTGCGTGAGCTGGTCAGCGTGGGGCGTGGATTGGTCGAGGGAGCGCTCGACACCTCGGAAGAAACCAATCCGATGGACCGCATCTCTCAGGCCGAATCGGACCTATTCAGAGTTGCCGAAGGCGCAGCCACTGGCAACGATGCCGCGTCTTTCCGAGACGCAGCGCTCGAAGCGATTAAAATGGCCGAAGCCGCCATGAATTCAGGCGGCGGACTGTCGGGCAAAACAACCGGACTTGAGTCGCTCGACCGCAAAACAGCGGGCCTGCACAATTCGGATTTGATCATCCTTGCAGGGCGTCCGGGCATGGGCAAAAGCTCGCTCGCGATGAACATCGCCTTCAATTGCGCCGAAGCGCATCTGGAATGGCAACGCGACGGCGGAGAGCGCAGCCTTGGCGCGCCGGCAGCATTTTTCAGTCTTGAGATGAGCTCCGACCAGCTCGCCACGCGTGTCTAGGCAGAGCAGGCAGAGATCAGTTCGGAATCGCTTCGCAGCGGTAAAATGAGCCGCGATGATTTCCAGCGCCTGTCCTTCGCTAGCCAGAAATTGGCTGAGTTGCCGCTCTATATCGACGACACTCCAGCGCTCACTATCGGCGCGCTCCGCACCCGTGCACGGCGGCTTAAGCGGCGGCACGATATTGGCCTGATCGTTGTCGACTATCTACAATTGCTGCAAGGCTCTGGTCGGGCGAATGACAACCGCGTCAATGAAATTTCCGAGATCAGCCGTGGTCTCAAAACACTCGCGAAAGAACTGGGTGTGCCGGTGATCGCCCTGTCTCAGCTTAGCCGTGCGGTTGAACAACGCGACGATAAACGCCCAATGCTTTCGGATCTGCGCGAATCCGGCTCGATTGAGCAAGACGCCGACATGGTCTGGTTCGTCTATCGCGATGATTATTATCTCGAAGCGACCCGCCCCGACTTCCCGGATGACAACTCAAGCGCCGAAACCATCGAGAAATACGCCGCGTGGGTGGAGAAATACGAAGAGGTCAAAAACAAAGCTTCGGTCAACGTCGCAAAACAGCGCCACGGCTCGACCGGCTTTGTGCCGCTGCACTTCCAAAGCGAGTTCACCAAATTCACCTCGCCCAACCTCAAGGATTATTCCGATTACGGCTATGAGTGATGAAGCGCGCCTGTTGCGCGTTTCCTTGACTTCGTCCCCCTTCAACCCTATTTGCAGCGCGCTTCCGCACAACCCAATTTGAAAAGGCCCACACGATGGCACGCGTTACCGTTGAAGATTGCGTCGACAAGATCCCTAACCGGTTTGATCTTGTTCTGCTTGCCGCACAGCGTGCGCGTGAAATCTCCGGTGGTAGCGAGCTGACGCTTGATCGTGACCGCGACAAGAACCCCGTTGTGGCCCTGCGAGAGATCGCTGAGCAAACGGTCAAGCCGAAAGAGCTGAACGAATCGCTGGTTACCGGCCTTCAGAAAATCCTTCCGGATGACGAAGATGATGCCGATGAAATCGGTTCTTTGAGCCAGTCAGCAGAAGCGCTGCGGATCACCGCTTCGGCTCCGACCCGCTCGACGTCGATCGGCGCTGATTACGAAGGCTAATGGCTGGGCGGTCATAGACGCCCAACAACCTGTCCCAAATTGAAAGGGCCGCCACTTTGGCGGCCTTTTTGCTGTGCAACGTGACAAAAGCGGTTCGTGAAAAGCGTTTGCTCGATTCAAGTCGGGTCTGAACAATGCAGCCCAGACTAATGCGGGCGAGATAACGCCGCTCTGATCAAGCGGAAAAGGCACGGATAGATATCATGGCGTCCATCGCAGTTTACAGTGTCAAAGGCGGGGTCGGTAAAACGACCCTCGCGGTCAACCTTGCATGGTGCGCAGCCAACGTTTCCCGGCGCAGAACCTTGCTTTGGGATCTCGACCCAGCAAACGGCTCAGGCTTCTTGCTCGGCGTAGACCCTAAGAAAAAGCGCACTGCAGAATCTGTGTTCGCAGCAGAGCGCAGCCCGCACAAACTGATCCAACCGACGCAGCATACCAATCTTGATATTCTGCCTGCGGATGAGAGTATTCGCACGCTTGATCGCCAGTTCGAAGGAATCGGAAAACGCAAGCGGCTCTCCAAACTCACACAGGCGCTTAGCAAAGATTACGACCGTATCATCTTCGATTGCCCGCCCGTGCTCAATGAAGTGAGCGCGCAAGTGATGCGAGCAGCCGATCTCGTCATCGTCCCACTTCCACCTTCACCGCTTTCGCGCCGGGCGCTGGAGCAAGTCGTCGATGTGGTACGCGGCAGTGGCAAAGGTCACCCGCCCATTCTTCCTGTTCTGTCCATGGTGGATATGCGCCGGACGCTTCACAAGGCGGTGCGCGAAGGCAATCCTAAATGGCCTGTGATCCCAGCTGCAAGCGCGATTGAGCAATGCGCGGTCCATCGCCTGCCGGTTGGCGCGATTGCACCAAAGTCGGTTGCCGCGCGCGCTTTTGCCCAGCTCTGGACCGCTATCGAGCGCAAAGTCGCAAAACTCTAAAGCCCCCTGTTCGCAGCTTTCACTTTACCCTAGGCGCATCCGCGAATTAGAGTGCTGCGCAGCAAAGGGGCTAAGCCAGAATGAGCGATATCGCTGAAGGCATCGGAGGCACGGTCGAAGGCGCTTTGGCTGGCCGCGCTGTCGAAACCGATCACGGCGAAGGCAATGCCGGCAACCGAGAGCCCGAAGAATGCGAAAATTGCGGCGCAATGGTCACAGGGTCCTATTGCTCTAATTGCGGACAGAAGCGCGATGTTCATCGCAGTTTGGCGGCGATTGGTCATGACCTGATTCACGGCGTCCTGCATTTGGATGGGAAGTTTTGGAACACGCTCCCGCTGCTAGCCTTCAAGCCGGGCCAGCTCACGCGGCGCTACATCGATGGAGAGCGCGCAAAATTCGTCTCACCCATGGCGATGTTCTTGTTCAGCGTCTTTGCAATGTTCGCCGTTTTCCAGATGGTTGGGCTTTCCGCGCCAACCGATCTCAACTTTGGAGACGCCGCTAAGACAGTTCAAGGCGAAGGGGAAGCCGAGGCAAACCGGCTACGAGAGCAACTCGAAGCGCTGCCTGAAGATGATCCTTTGCGCGCCGAACGCGAAGCCGACCTTGAAATCTTAGAAGCGTTCCTCGATCGGTCCGAGGGGATTGTGACTGGCAAGGAGGCGAAGCCTCAGACCATCAACGCGACCGTAGACGCAGACGGTTTTACGCTGACCGGCATCGAGTCTTTGGACAATGGCGTGCTTAAGAAGTGGCGCGATAACCCAGGCCTGATGCTCTACAAATTGCAGGCCAATGGCTACAAATTCAGCTGGCTTCTCATCCCGCTTTCTATCCCGTTTGTGTGGTTGTTATTCGCGTGGAAACGGCGTTTCAAAGCTTACGATCATGCCGTGTTTGTGACTTACTCGCTGAGCTTTATGTCGCTCTTATTTATAACAATGTCACTTTTGAGCGTTAGCCCGCTTGGAGCAACTTCCGCTGCAATTCTCTTCGCGATCGGCACGCCGCTGCATCTCTACAAGCAGCTTCGCCGCACCTATGACTTGTCGCGGCTATCCACACTTTGGCGGTTTTTCGCGCTGTTTATCTTTATCCAGATCGTGGTGTTGTTGTTTATTCAAACGCTACTGATCCTAGGCGCATTTTGAGCGATGCAAAAAAGGCGCTCAGAGCCAAGCCCGAAGCGCCTTTTTTATCTATTCGTTCCCGGTTTTAAGCGCCTTGCGGGGCTTCTCCGCCTGAGCCGCCAAAGCGCTTACCCGCTTTCGGGATCGCAGATCCCTGCATCGGCTTGGTTGGCGAAGGCCCCTTGGGCTCGTCAGGCCTGTCAAGCTTGCCGTCTTCAAGCAGCTGGGTGATTTCATCACCGGTCAGCGTTTCATATTCGAGCAGCGCTTGGGCGAGCAGGTGGAGTTTGTCTTCCTGCGCTTTGAGCACATCTTCAGCTCGCTTTAGACCGCCTTCGACCAGCGACTTGATCTCAGCATCGACCAGCTTGTTCGTCTCTGCACCGCGCATAATCCGCGAGCTTTGTCCCATGCCGAGATAGCCTTCCTGGCTTTCCTCGTATTGAAGCGGCCCCAGCTTCTCGCTCATGCCCCATTTGGTGACCATGTTGCGCGCCAGATCGGTAGCATACTGAATATCACCCGAGGCGCCGCTGGAAACCTTATCGTGGCCAAAAATGATGTCTTCAGCAACGCGGCCACCCATAGCAACTGCTAGGTTCGCATGCATCTTGTCACGGTGATACGAATAGGAATCGCGCTCTGGCAGACGCATCACCATCCCCAAAGCGCGGCCACGTGGGATGATCGTCGCTTTGTGGATCGGGTCAGAGGCCGGTTCGTTTACACTGACAAGCGCGTGCCCTGCCTCATGATAGGCAGTCATCTTCTTCTCGTCTTCAGTCATAACCATAGAGCGGCGCTCCGCCCCCATCATGACCTTGTCTTTGGCGTCCTCGAACTCCTGCATTGCAACCAAACGCTTGTTACGACGCGCGGCTAACAACGCCGCTTCGTTGACAAGATTAGCAAGATCCGCACCGGAAAAGCCCGGAGTTCCGCGTGCAATCGTACGTGGCTTCACATCGGGAGCCAAAGGCACTTTCTTCATGTGCACACCAAGGATCTTCTCGCGCCCATCGATATCGGGGATCGGCACCACAACCTGACGGTCAAACCGGCCCGGACGCAGCAACGCTGGGTCCAGCACGTCAGGACGGTTGGTCGCCGCAACGATGATGATGCCTTCATTGGCTTCAAATCCGTCCATCTCGACCAGCAATTGGTTGAGCGTTTGCTCACGCTCATCATTGGAATTGCCAAGGCCATGCCCGCGAGAGCGGCCCACAGCGTCAATCTCATCAATGAAGACAATGCACGGAGCGTTCTTCTTGGCTTGCTCGAACATGTCGCGCACCCGGCTGGCACCGACGCCGACGAACATTTCAACAAAGTCCGAACCTGAGATTGTGAAGAATGGCACGCCCGCTTCGCCCGCAATCGCGCGCGCCAAAAGCGTCTTACCTGTACCCGGCGAACCGACCAGCAAGGCGCCTTTGGGAATTTGGCCACCCAATTTGGAGAAGCGCTGAGGATCTTTCAGAAACTCGACGACTTCTTCCAGTTCTTCGCGCGCTTCATCAATCCCGGCGACATCGTCAAAGGTGACACGGCCTTGGCGTTCGGTCAGCATCTTCGCTTTCGACTTGCCAAAGCCCATTGCGCCGCCGCCGCCGCCTTTTTGCATTTGCCTAAGCGCAAAAAACGCGATCCCGAGAATTAGGAGGAAGGGCAGCGATTGAATCAGGATAAAGAGCAGAACATTGCCCTCATCCGGCTCAACCCCAGTAAACTCGACACCATTATCTTCGAGCAGTTCAGTGAGCTTTGGGTCATTCGCAACCGGAACGGTCGAGAACCGATCATCGTTTTTGTATTTCCCAGTGATCTGCGATGCGGAAACCTGCACCTCTTCGACTTTCCCAGCCACCACATCATCGCGGAACTGCGAGTAGGATATTTGCTTGCCAGCGGGCTCATTTGAACCGCCAAAAATAGAAACAACAAGCAGCAGAGCGAGGAAAATGCCGCCCCAGATCATCAATTGCTTCACCCACGGGTTCTGGCCCTCAGGTGGCTGCTGCTCAGGATTGTTGTCGTCGCTCATGCGAATGCTTCCTTGTCTAATATCCGCAATGTAGGGTTGAGCGGGTGAATGGCAAGCTAATGCGATGCTGTTTTGGTCATGCGCATTTCCGAATATTGTGATGGGCTAAGCCGATAATCGAGGGCTTAGCCAACGCCATAGGCAGCAAGAAACACATCCACGGCACCGGCGATACGCTTTGCAGACGCCTCTTTGGACGGCATCACACCGAACCGGCGTTCAAGATCGCCCATGCCTTTGCACATGGCGACAAATTGTTCGGCCGCCAGTTGGGGCTCATCTACTGTAAGCTCGCCTGCTTGGGTGGCATGCTCAAGAAAGGCGCCAAAGCTCTCTTTCATTCGCCATGGCCCTGCTTCGAGAAAAGCCCGGCCAATAGCGGGATCATGCTCAGTTTCCGCCGCGACTCGATGCTCAAACCGGATCATTTCAGGCCTAGAGAGGAAGGCAAACATCGCCTCACCGATGGTTTGAAGTTGGTCACGGAGAGTGCCGCTGGCGGCACCTTCAATCGAAAAATAGCCGCGAATCTTCTCACACTCATGTGTGACCGCTGCGGAAAAAAGCGCGCCCTTATCGCCAAAGTGGTTGTAGATCGTCACCTTGGAAACGCCAGCATTTGCAGCGACTTGCTCGATTGAGGTGGCCGCATACCCAACATCGAAAAAACTCTGCGCTGCCGCTTCGACAATAGCGAGACGCTTTGCCCTGTCCGCCGGGCGGCCCAACCTCTTTTGGGCTTTGTCAGGAATTGAGTCGCGATTGGCCATTGACAATATGAACGGTCCCGTTCAATTAAACGATGTCGTTCAGTAATGGCTGATAACCCCTATTTGGGCAACCCCGACCCGCCGCAAAGGTTCCAAGAGAGTGCTTTGGATCGCCATCAGAATGCTCACCGGAGACCCGCAAAAATTCTACGGGCTGCTCTTCGGCATCGGGTTTTCAACGCTTCTAATCACGCAGCAGATGACCATCTTCGTCAATCTGGTCGAGCGCGGTGCTTCTGGCGTCTTTAACGCGCCCGAAGCTGAAGTTTGGGTGATGGACCCGGTTAGCCGAACGACCGAGGTCAAATTCGAAATGCCAGCAACTGCACTTGACGAAGTGCGCTCCGTCAAAGGCGTAGAATGGGCTGTGCCCCATCTCAGGGCAGCAGCCGCTGTGCGCACGGGGACTGGCGACTTAGAAGGCGTGGCAATTGTCGGCGTCGATGATGCAACTCTGATCGGCCTGACCAAAAACATGATCGAAGGCGACAAATCGGTCCTCTCACAACCGGACACCGTTGTCATCGACGATGGCGGGGTCTTCAATCTTTTTGAAGACGGCACTGACCCAATTGGTCAACGGCTTGAATTGAACGATCAACGCGCCGTGATACGCGGCGTAGCAGACTCAATTCCGTCCTTCACCAGCCAAGTCACGCTCTACACAAAGTACTCTCAAGCGCTCAACTACGTGCCCGGTTCGCGCAACCGGATGAGCTTTGTTCTTGTCGGGGTTAGCGATGGGGCAAGCGCGTCTGATGTTGCCGCTGCGATTGAAGAGCAGACGGGCTTGAAAGCGGAAACGCACGAGGAATTTGCCCAAGCGGGAGTTGATTTCATTATCGAAAACACTGGCATTCCGATCAACTTTGGCATCACCGTTGTTCTTGGATTTGTTGTCGGCGTCGCGATTGTCGGCCTGACGTTCAGCCTCTTCATCCGCGACAATGTGAAGCAGTTTGGCGCGCTCAAAGCGATTGGTGTTACCAATTCGAAGATCCTCAAAATGGTCTCTGTGCAAGCGGGAATGGTCGGTTTTGTCGGCTATGCCATTGGCGTGATCGGGACGATATTGTTCCTAAAGGCGTTTGGCGGAAACCCGTTCTTCAAAGGCTTCTACATCCCTTGGCAGATACCATTGCTGAGCTTGGTTTCTGTAATTATCATTCTCGCTATCACTGGCTGGTTGGCCTTGCGCACGGTCCTGAACACTGAACCAGCGGCGGTTTTCCGGTGAGCGCCGCAATGGAAACCTCTGCTATTGAAGATCGCTCGTCCGAAGCTGCGATAAGCGCGCGCGGGATCATCCGCGACTTTCAGGCCGGCCAGACAACCATCCGCGTGCTGCACGGGATCGACGCGAACATTCGCTCAGGCGAATTGACTTATGTGGTTGGCGAAAGCGGATCAGGCAAAACGACGCTGATTTCGATCATGTGCGGCATCCTTTGGCCGACCGAGGGTGAAGTGAAGGTCTTCGGCACCGACATTTACGGCCTTACTGACGATGAACTGGTCAATTTCCGGCTCCAGAATATCGGCTTTATCTTCCAGCAGTACAATTTGATTCCATCGATAGACGCGGCGGCAAACGCAGCCGTTCCCCTCATCGCGCAAGGCATGGCGATCGAACCGGCCCGCCAAAAGGCGATCAAGCTGCTCGAACAACTCAACATTGGCGATCAGGCCGAAAAATTACCGAAGCAGCTTTCTGGGGGCCAACAACAACGCGTGGCGATTGCCCGAGCTTTGGTTCACGAACCTCGACTTGTCGTATGCGACGAACCAACCGCAGCGCTTGATGCCAGATCAGGTCGGCGCGTGATGGATTTGTTGCGCGATGTCGCGGTCGCACCCGATCGTGCTTGCATCATCGTCACCCATGACAACCGCATTTTTGATCTCGCAGACCGCATCCTCGTGCTTGAAGATGGCCGCGTCACCCATGACGGCAAAGACATGCCCGATGGCCACTAGCCCCTTCTCTCTCCGCTCTATTTCGAGGCAACTATGCTCCCTCAAATTCCCAATGTGAGCTTTTCGCGCCAAGTCTTGCCAGTCACGGCTCTGATCGGGCTTGTCATCGCTGTCTTCTTGATAGCGGGCGGTCTACCCGATCGCGAATTGTCAGAGCCGGACAGGCAACCTGCCAGAGCGAGCGGCGAACTCGCGAACTCTGAACGCGTTGCAGGAGTGGGACTGGTCGAACCGTCCAGCGAGATCGTCGATATTGGCTCAGCCTTGTCGGGATTGGTAACGGATTTGCGCGTCCAGCCCGGCGACATGGTCGAAAAAGGCCAAGTTTTGTTCACCATCGACGCCCGTGCCTTGCGAGCGCAGCTGGGCGAGACCCGAGCTCAGATAGGCGAAGCGGGAGCAGCGGTGACCGAAGCGCGCTCAGCAATCGCCGCAGCGCAAGCCGCGATTGGCGAAGCGCGCGCCGCAGAAAGCACTGCTGCGCGACAACTTGAACTGTTCCGTAGTGTCGATGACCCCGCTGCGGTTAGCCGTGCCGAAGTTATCCAAGCCGAAGGAAATGCCACCGCCGCGAGGGAACGCCGCCGGATCGCGGAAACACAACTGACCCAAGCACGCGCGAGGCTCCAACAAGCGCAAGCCCGCGTTGGGAG
>CAZOLE010000037.1:0-10747 GCA_964580445.1 uncultured Porphyrobacter sp. | reverse complement strand
GGCCTTTGCCGATGCCGACGGCTACACCGCACCGGCGCGTGCGCAGGCGCTGCTCGAAGACAAGCGCGAAGAGATCGGATTCAACCGCGTAATCACCGACAGCCATATCGCCAAGATCAGCGTCGTGGGCGTTGGCATGAAAAGCCATGCGGGTGTCGCGAGCACAATGTTTCGCTCGCTATCGGATCGCGGGATAAACATTCAGGCGATCTCTACCAGTGAGATCAAAGTCAGTGTGATGATCGACGAGGATGAAACCGAACTGGCCGTACGCGTTTTGCACACTGCCTATGGCCTTGACTCAGTTGACGAGCCGGTTTGATCGACGGCTCGACGCGTAGCCTGCGAAGGATAGTCTTGCCCGGTCAAAGTGAGACGCCTAACGGCTAGAGCTATGACTGACTTTGCCAAATCTGCCGCTCTTATGCAGCGCGGCACAGATTTTCTCGGCTGCGAAACAGCCATCTTGTGCGGCGCGATGAGCTGGGTCTCTGAGCGCAGTCTGGTTTCCGCAATCTCAAATGCAGGTGGCTTTGGCGTGATCGCATGCGGCGCAATGACGCCGGAATCGCTTGATACTGAGATCACGGCGACCAAGTCGCTTACCGACAGCCCCTTTGGCGTGAACCTAATCACGATGCACCCTCAGCTGTTTGAGCTGATTGCGATTTGCAAGAGGCACGAGGTTTCGCATGTTGTCCTAGCGGGAGGTATTCCGCCCAAAGGCAGTGTGGAAGCAATCAAAGAGTTTGGTGGCAAAGTGATAGTCTTTGCGCCAACCCTTGCGCTCGCGAAGAAACTGCTGCGATCCGGCGTAGATGCATTGGTGATCGAGGGCATGGAGGCCGGAGGCCATATTGGCCCTGTTTCCACAAGCGTGCTTGCGCAGGAGTTTCTTCCCTCTTTGGCCGAAGATCACCTCGTATTCGTCGCTGGAGGGATTGGCCGGGGCGAAGCGATTGCCAGCTATCTCGAAATGCGGGCATGCGGTGTTCAATTGGGAACGCGCTTTGCCTGCGCAACAGAGAGTATTGCGCATCCCGATTTCAAGAGGGCCTTCTTCCGCGCAAAGGCTCGCGAAGCCGAAGCCAGCGTGCAAGTGGATCCGCGTCTGCCCGTGATTCCTGTCCGGGCGCTGAAGAACAAAGGCACCGAAGAATTTACCGCCAAACAGATCGAAGTTGCTGGGATGCTCGACCGCAGCGAGGTCGATATGGGTGAGGCGCAATTGCAAATTGAACACTATTGGGCAGGCGCTTTGCGCCGCGCTGTGATCGACGGTGACGTCGAAAACGGATCGCTGATGGCAGGGCAATCGGTTGGTATGCTCAAATCCGAAGAGCCGGTTGCTGATATTATCGCGCAACCTATGAGTGAGTGCGAAGCTGCATTGGTAGCGCGCTAAAGTGGCGCGCCCGATTGTCCTGACACTAGGCTGCGAGGATCAACCCGGCATCACCGCTCGCGTGACCGGGTTCTTGTTTGATCGCGGCTGCAACATCCTTGAAGCACAGCAATTCAATGATCGCGGTAATGCGGACGCTGGCGACCGTTTTTTTATGCGCGTGGCCTTCGACCCAGCAGGCCATTCGAGCGAGCAATTGCGTTCAGAATTTTCGGAATTGGCTGCATCCTATGCGATGAGCTGGAAGATCGCCGCGCAAAACCGCCCGCGCCGTGTACTAATCATGGTCAGCAAAGCCGATCATTGTTTGGTCGATCTGCTCTATCGCTCGCGCATCGGTGAGCTTGCGATTGATCCGGTTGCAATCGTATCGAACCACCCGCGCGATGTCGCGATCCGCACGGACATTGGCGATATTCCGTTCCATCATCTGCCCGTCACACCGCAAACCAAAGCAGAGCAAGAAGCGCGGATGCGCGAGATTGCTGACGAAACGGATGCTGAGCTGATCGTGCTGGCGCGCTACATGCAGATATTCTCCGATGCGCAATCGGGGCATTTTGCGGGCCGCTGCATCAACATCCATCACAGCTTCCTGCCCGGTTTTAAAGGCGCGCGTCCCTATCACCAAGCCCATGCGCGCGGGGTCAAAATCATCGGCGCGACAGCGCATTTCGTGACCCCAGACCTAGATGAGGGGCCAATCATCCATCAAGATGTTGAACGGATCAGCCATGCCGATGCGACCAGCGATCTGGTGCGGAAGGGGCGCGATATTGAACGGCGCGTGCTTGCCGAAGCGGTGCGATTGTTTGTTGAGGAGCGGGTGTTGTTAAACGGAAATCGAACCGTGGTTTTCAAGGGTTGATGGAGCAGAGTTATGATTGTTGAGCGGCTGGATCATGTTAACATCATCACGGACAAACTGGCTGAGACCGCCAAGTTTTACGCTGAATTGCTCGACCTTGAAGAGCGCGATGGGCCGCCTCCCATGAAGCCAGAGCAGGTGCGGTGGATGTTTGACTCAAACGGCCAAGCGATCTTGCACCTCAATTCGGTAGAGTTTCCGCGTCTTTATGATCGAGAAGTTGATCCCGGCGCTGAAACCGGTGCGATTCATCATGTCGCGCTGCGATGTAGCGATTATGAGAAGGTTAAAGCGCGGCTCGATGAGCGCGGCGATGACTACACAGTAAACAAAGTGCCAGCGATCGGCCTAACGCAGATATTTGCAACCGATCCAAACAATGTGCTGCTCGAGCTGAATTTCTTCACCGCCTCGTGAAGGCGAATGCCCAAAACCGCTTTCGCCGTTGGATCGGATCGCCTAGGCTCGCCCGCAATGCCGCGGCTTAGCGAAAGGGCAAAAAGATGTGCGATGAAGCAAACCTCAAACAATGGGCAAAAGAAGCGGTCAGTCGCCGCGAGTTTGCCGCTTTGTCTGGTGCAGCGGCGATGACTGCTTGCACGCCGAGCGATGCTTTACAGGGGCAAGAACCAGCATCGCTCGCGACCAGCCTCAAAGAAACCGCCGTCACCTTCGAGACCGCCGATGGCACGATGGATGCCTTGTTCGTGCACCCATCCGTTGGGGAGCATCCGGCGGTTATACTGTGGCCCGACATCGCTTCCATTCGCGAAGCCAAACGCAATATGGCCCGCGCACTTGCCAGCGAAGGTTATGCGGTTCTGGTTCTCAACCCATATTACCGCGACGTTGCCGGCGAACAGTTTTCTGACTTCGCGGACTTCATCGGGGCAGGCGGGTTCCAGAAGGTGGGCCCTTGGCGCGGGAAGCTTGATGCAGATACAATCGGCAGCGATGCCAAAGCCGCTGTTGCGTGGCTCGATGCGCAAGACGCGGTCGACACCGCCAAAGGGATCGGCACGCAGGGTTATTGCATGGGCGGCCCTTTCACCGTTTGGAGTGCAGCAGCGGTGCCCAACCGGATCAAAGCCGCGGCCAGTTTCCATGGTGGCGGGTTGGTGCGCGATGACTATGATAAGAGCCCGCACAAAGTCCTCCCCCAAGCGACGGCCAAATTCCTGATCGCTGTTGCTCAGAATGACGATGCGAAAGCGCCGCAAGTGAAATTAGACTTTGCCGATGCGGCTAAGGCTGCTGGTCGCGAAGCAATCGTAGAAGTCTACAAAGGCGATCACGGCTGGATGGTTCCGGACAGCCCGGTCTATGATCAAGAAGCGGCCGAGCAGGGATACAATGACCTATTGGAGCTGTATTCCGACGCGCTTTGATCACGCGTCATAGTGGTTAGGAGGCGGTGCGGGCCTTTGTGCGCTCATTTGAGCGGCCAAATCGACCAAACTGGCGGAAACGCTCCATCCATTTGTCCAGAAACAGGCCAAGAGGACGTGGTTCGATACCCAGCTCAGCCAAACCGCGATGCTCACCGCTGACAACATTACCGGGTTTGAGCAGTTTCCATTGATCGCGGCTCATCGGGGTCAATGGAATCGCGGCAAACAAGGCGGAACTGGCGTCTGAGACGGACAGAAAGCGACCCTTGCGACCTTGCGCTTCGGCAATGCGTTGATTGAGTGCAAGCATCGTGATCTTCTCTGGCCCGCCAAGCTCATAGATATGGCTGCCATGCGTTGCAGGCTCTTCGAGTCCGCGCACGATCGCTTCGGCGACATCATCGACATAGACGATCTGCAATTTCGCCGCATAGCCAAAGACCGGGATCACCGGGAACATCTCATTCATGGAGGCGAACAGGTTGATGAAATTGTCGTCTTTGCCAAAAACAATAGAAGGCCGCATGATCGTTGCGGTTGGGAATTCTCTAAGGACGCGTTCTTCGCCCAATGCCTTGCTTCGGGCGTAAGCGACGCTGGAATCTGTGTCGGCTCCGATTGCGCTAACATGCACAAAGCCGTGCACACCATTAGCCGCAGCAATTCTTGCCATCGTGCCGGGAGCATCGCCCATCAGCGCCTCGAGATCGCCAGAGAACGCTCCGACCAGATTGACGACATAGTCCGCGTCATGCAGCGAAGCGGCCAGACTATCCTCCCTTGCGATATCGCAATGGGCAAATTGCAACTGGCCCAAGTCGGCGAGCGGTTGAAGCGAATAGGCTTTCTCTGGGTTGCGGCAAGCAATGCGAACGCGTGCGCCGCGCTCAAGCAGGCTTTGGACTACGTAATTGCCGATATATCCGCTGCCACCAAAGACTGTGACGGTCTCGTTGTTGAGCGGTGATGGGGTAGGCATGATCCGATCAATCCTTTGGAGCAGGGAGTGCCGAAAGAAAATGTCCGCTCGCCATGCTAGAATATTAGCGATTGAGCAAGCATTCGTGTGGTCGATCTGGATGTGAGATTATCGCCGCTGCGATCCCTTCGACTCTGGGCGCGCCGGTACCTACTCTTGATCCCGCAACCTATGGCTCAAAATTGCCGTTCCCCTTTGTTAGCACGAAGGGGACCTTTAATGAGAATGCTTGGGATGGGGATGGCTAAGGGTTTGCCCCTATCGCAGTGCACAAATTCCGCTATGCCAAACCGGTAGGTAGCAGCGCTTGGGGCGATCAAGGTGGCGGGTTCTTCAGTTGCGAGTTCGCAAGAGCGAGCGCTAATCATCAAAGCCAAAGGCGGCTTGGGCAATCGCATGCTTGCTGCGGTCACCGGCTGTGTCCTGGCGACGCTGAACAATCGCACGCCCTACATTGACTGGCGCGATGGCATGTATGTCCCACCGGGCGAAAACCTCTACCCATTGCTGTTTGATGCAAGTTGGATGGGCGATCTCACTGCCTATGATGACACGCAGGATGCCAGCCCGGATATTTGGTCCGGACGCGTGAACAAGCATCCGTACGATATTATAACCGAACACTTTCCCAAGCAGCACAGAGATCCGTTTCTTTATCGCAAACTTTCGATTGATCTGGTGAAGCCGGACCCAGAGCCGAACGTAGCGGTCTTCTGGTCCTACCTGCCAAAACTCAAACGGTTGGCGGGACGCATGGCGATGCATTCTGCGTTCAAAGGTCGAGCGATAGATGAAGTCACGAGCGAGCTGCTGGACCGTTATTTTAAGCCTGTCGAAGAAGTGTCGAGCGCGGTCGATGCCGTCTTTAAGCAGGTAACTGGCCCAGTGATCGGGGTGCATATCCGCTTTACCGACCGCAAAGCGCCGCTGCCCAAGATTGTCAGTGAGCTTGAAGGACTGGCCAATGACAACCCCAACGCCGCTATCTTTCTCGCGACCGATAGCGGTGAAGCGCAGGATGCTATCCAGTCGCGGTTCCCTAACGTTATCACAATCGACAAAGCTATTGCCCGCGATGGAACGGCCTTGCACTTTGCAAGCGAGGGCTTCGATGATCCAGTGGTTGAAGCGCGCAACGCGTTGATCGACATGATGGCATTGGCGCGCTGTGATTGGCTGCTGCACTCGAGCCATTCGACCTTTTCGGTGACCGCTGCTTTGATTGGACGGATCGCAAAAGAGCGTCAGATTGATGTTGATCGGTTCAATCTCAAAGTGCAGCTGAAAAGCTTTGTGCAAGCGCGCACCTGATATGATCGCAGCTGAAAGGAAACGCGATGCTTAAGCTTTACGCCGGACGGGCTTGGCGTCGGGGTAACCGGATCCTGTCACGCGCTTGGTTGAGACTCCAAGTCAAGCAAGGAGGCGAACAATGGGAGCGCTATGGCGAAGGCCATGCTGCGTGGTGGGTGACCAGCGATATCACACCGGGCTCGATTGCCTATTGCGGCGGAGTTGGGGTCGATGCGACCTTTGATTTTGCGATTGCTGAAAAGAAGGGGATGCAGGTTCACAGCTTTGATCCTACGCCTACCTCCATCGCCTATATGGAGCGTGAGAATGCAGGCCGGGTGCAGTTCCATCCATGGGGAATGCTTGATCGCGATGAGACTATGCGGTTCCACGCGCCGCTAAACCCCAATCATCCCAATTGGTTTATCGACAATCTGCACGGCACAGACGACTATTTCGAGGCCGAGTGCCTTACGATCCCTTCGATCATGCAAAAGCTTGGGCATGATGCGGTTGAGCTGCTCAAGATCGACATTGAAGGCAGCTGGGCACCAGTTATTGATGCGATGATTAAAGGCGGTGTCTACCCGCGCATTGTTTGCGTTGAATTTGACTCGCCGGCGCCGATTCTACGCGTGCGCCGGACGGTCAAGCAATTGAATCAGGCCGGATATCGGCTGGCGCGACGTGACAAAGAAAACTGCGTCTTTATTCGTGAAGCGCGCGTCGCTTAGCAAGTTTTGCCAGCAAGCGGGCTAAGTCTGTCAGACGCTGCCTGATCGCGCCTCTCGACCTCTTTGATGGCCCGCTTCAACGGAGCACAAGGGTAGCGCATGCCGCGTTTGTGGCTCGCCTCGGCAATTTCGACAAAAGCATCGGGTGTCAAAACGCGAGGGCCGCGCGCCAAGAAGAAACCGATCCACCTTTTCCCGCCGGCCACCACATCAGTAAAGGCTTTGCGGCCCACACCTTCGGCTTCTGCAAAGAGAGGCTGGCCCAGCTCAACCAAAAGCTCTTCGGAGGTTTGATTGTTCAAGAACAAGGCGGCGTAGCGCCGCGCAGCTTCGGGTTTATCGTCCGCTTGAAGAGCCAGCCGTAGAACCGCCTCTTGTGAAAGTGTATCGCGCCAACCGCGCTTTGCGGCGATCTGAACGGTTTTTCCAGCGGCTTGCGTTTCTTGCGCGTTGAACTGAGCGGCTGCCAGAATTCGCAGATGCGTGGCGGGAATAGGACGGCGCTTCACCAACTTTTCGGCCTGCTCAAGTGCGAGTTGGGGATCATCGCCTTGCAGCGCGCTTGCCGCCATGTGGGTCTGCGCAAAGGCTCGAAAAGGCTCCGGCACGCTCGCGGCGAATGCAGGCGCTACGCGCGCTTGGCGGTCAAGCTGCACGGAGAACGTCACCGCGCCAATGGAAAGAATGGCAGCAAACCAAAAAACTCGGGCGATCATGACGCTCGCTCCGCTTTGGTGCCCTGCGCGACGCGTGCCAGCATTAGCATGGCGAAGGCCGCAACCGCGAGCATGGTCTGATTGCGCAGAGGGTAATCCGTGACCGATTGCAGCGCGATAGCCAGCAAGATCGCCCCGCACGCCCATCCGGCCCAGCGCGCATTGGATGCGCCAGCTTTCCAGCTCAGCCATCCGGCAAGGCATAACCATGCTGCCGCTAAAGCCAAACCGATGATCCCGGCTTCGAGCGCCAATTCTATATAATCGTTATGCGCGCGACCAGCGCGGCGGCGCGTAAGATTTTCCAGCGATTCGTCGACTTGGAAGACCTCATCAAAGGTCCCCATGCCCGCTCCCATTGGCCAATGCCGCCCGGCGGAATAGGCCGCGTCTTCCCAAATGTAAGCGCGCGCATCGTCAATCGCTTCAAAGCGCTCGAGCGTTTCCCCCACTGGTCCCGGAGCAAGCGCCAATGTGCCGCCAAGCCCCGCAATTCCCAAACCAATCGCCGCGAAGATCGCCAATTGTGATCCTTGCCCGCCGGATCGTTTCTGCACCCGCTTTGCGGCAACAGCCTTTACCAGACCGAGTGTTATCGGAATGCCTGCCAACACAAATGCCGTGCGCGATTGAGTGAGTACAACGCCAAGTGCCAACAAGCCGCATATGGCTAAACGGATCGGTAAGGCGGCTTTGGCCGGTTGCGCCAGCGGATAAGGCAAAAGCGCGGCCAGTGCTAAGGTGCTTACCAAGAACACCCCGGTTGAATTGCGGTTGGCGAATGTACCGTAAAGGAGCCCTGTGGGTCCGCGCTCTGAATAGAATACGCCGGACGTGCCTGCGCTAAGAACCTGCGGCACCCCAAGGAGAAAACAAACACAGCCTAGCGCTACGATCACCCAGCCTAGCGTCAGGAGATTGCGCCGCGTCAAGCTCCAGCCGACTGTCAGGATGGTAAGCGGGACAATCAATCCAGTCAGCGCAACCAAGCTTCGTGCTGGATCGAGACTGGCAGGTGCCCAACCGCTTACTCCGATTAGTTCGCGCGACTGCACCACAAGATCGCGGCCGGGCAGCGCGCTCCAAATACTTTCAGGCAATGGCACAATATGCAAAGCTGGAACCAGCACAGTCAGCCCCGTTAGTATGCGCAAAAGCCAAGGCGCGGAGGCCCAAAAATGGGTAAACGCCTTAAAATGAAATGCGAGAATGCCCAACGCAACCGCCTGAATCGTAAAGTTGGACAAGCCATAGCGAACACCGCCACCGCCAAGAGCGACCGCGATGGCGAGCAAACCGGCCATTGGCACGATTGCCTGCCAGTTGGCTTGCTTGGATTGGTGTCTGTGTTCGGTCTTAGCCGGCTGTATGCGCGATCGGGCGCTCATACTTGGTCCTCACAAATGAAAAAGCGCACGGGCGATCAGACCCATGCGCCATTCAATTTTGCATGCTCAATTGACTTGAGCAATATCAGGTCAGTTAGCACCCGGTGATTGGTCATCATCATCTGCTGCGATGATGATACCCGCGACAATTGCTGCTGCGGCGAAAAGAAGGAGGATGATGCTGCCTTCGCCTTCAAGCAGATCGCCTGATGTTTCGCGACCAACGCCAGGTTGCGATGCACCAACTGCGTAAGTAGCAGTGCTGTCACCAGCGCGAGTGTTTGCCTGCGCAGCGATTGGTGCAAA
The DNA here is from genome assembly GCA_964580445.1 of uncultured Porphyrobacter sp. Taxonomy (GTDB): domain Bacteria; phylum Pseudomonadota; class Alphaproteobacteria; order Sphingomonadales; family Sphingomonadaceae; genus Erythrobacter. The sequence continues at coordinate 1,667 of CAZOLE010000037.1, read as the reverse complement.
TGCCATTCCCATGGCTGCAACGCCCATCGCCATACGTGAAATCAGTTTCATTCTTCGCACCTTCCCTGAACGAATACGGGTTAACCTCTAGTGCACCGCAACATAGAGATCAAGCGTTTGATTTGCGCAAAATGGGCTGAAAAACCTCGGAAATACAGGGGATACGATGGTTAACCCGGGGTTAGCAGTAGGTAGGAGAGAAGAATCAGGCGCTTTGCTTCATCGCGATTTTTCCGATTCGTCCAAAAGCAATTGATATTGCTCAACCCGTCCTCCGGTGACGATCCGCTCTCCAACGACCAGCCACGCATGCGCGCCGAACTCGCCATCTTCGGGACGTTCAACGCCAATACGAATTGCGCTTGCGATGGAAGCAGAGCCTAGCCAGCGTTGCGCCGCAAGTGCTTGTGGGACGCAGTCGCTCCGCCATGGCATACGTTCACCCAGACGAGGGATCACATAGGCGATCCGGTCCACGCGTCGCTGATCGGTCGCGTTCAAAGACTGCCAGTCCCGACCTTGCTTTGCGTTGCGGACCGTAATGTCACTTGTCGGCATTCGCCCAAAGACAATCCGTGCCCAAGCCAATTCCGCGATGCCGCGCATGCAATACAGGCTCAGCCACCCAAAATCGCGCCAGCCAGGCGATAAATGCGGCTTCGCGCCCGCGTTTGGGTCTGGTTCCAATTGTGCCTTTGCCATGACTTGCGTATTGCCACATAGATTGGCTGAGTGCCAAACCGCATCGAACACAAGGAAGACACGCGATCCATGCTGGCTGACAATGTCAAAGAGCGTCTGCGCGATCCCGAATATCTTGATCGACATCTGATTGCTGCGTCGTCACTGGCCTATGTCGGTGAATCAAAATGGTATGACTCATTCTTTCTTCGCCGGTTCGAAGCGGCCAAACACTATCTATCGCATGTCATGCCTAACGCGCTTGAGGGATTTGTTGCCGGCTTTGAACCTTTGCGCCCGCCTTTTGGTTTCGATGTCAAATCGGTGCCGGAATTGTTCGACGCCGCCACGCGCGAGCGAATTCGTGAGATCGCAAAGGCTATCCCCGATGCGGAAAAGAAGGATCATGAAGCCGCGGAATTTGGCCGCGATGTGGTGCATGACAACCCGTACTTTCACGAACTTCAGCGCGAGCTTTTGCCTAAGGTCAATGAGCTTGCAGGCCGAGAGTTGGAACCAAGCTACAATTTCCTGAGCCTGTATGGCGAAACGGGCAAATGCGATGTCCATTTGGATGAACCGATGGCGATGTTCACACTCGACTACTGCATCGAACAAAGCGATGCGTGGCCGATCTATTTTAGCCAGCTGCGCGACTGGCCAACGCGGGACGAATTGGCTGGTTGGACAGAGGAAGGGGTGCTCGGCGATCCCTCATTGGAGTGGACCCCGCACACTCTGGAGCCAAACGGTGCTTTGCTGTTCAATGGCAGCTCGCAATGGCATCACCGCAAACAGAACAAGCCAGGCAGTTTTTGCAACCTTTTGTTTTTCCACTATTACCCGGCTGGTTGCCATGATCTGGTCGTACCCGCGCATTGGCCGCGTTATTTTGATCTTCCAATTCTAGAGCCGCTTTGCGACCTGTTTGTGGATGGGCCCACCAAGATGGCTCCTGCTTAGCGCCAATGACCGGGATTGGAGCG
>CAZOLE010000036.1:0-10784 GCA_964580445.1 uncultured Porphyrobacter sp. | reverse complement strand
CCTTCATAATGTTCGGCAGCGAAGCGTAGCGCGGCTCATTCAGGCGCAAATCGGTGGTTACAATCGCTGGGAGCGAAAGCTTGACGGTTTCAAGACCGCCATCGACTTCGCGCTTCACTTCGACGCTGTCGCCATCGACTTCGACGGTGTTGGCAAAGGTGCCTTGCGGGCGACCCATCAAAGCCGCGAGCATTTGGCCGGTTTGGTTCGAATCATCTGAGATCGACTGTTTGCCGAGCAAGACCAGACCGGGCTGTTCTTCTTCAGCAATCGCTTTGAGGATCTTCGCAACAGCCAGAGGCTCGACCTCTTCATCGCTTTCAACCAAAATAGCGCGATCAGCGCCCATTGCGAGCGCTGTGCGCAGCGTTTCTTGCGCTTTGGCCGGGCCAACAGAAACCGCGATGATCTCTTCGGCTTTGCCCGCTTCCTTGATCCGGATCGCTTCTTCGACAGCGATTTCGTCAAACGGGTTCATGCTCATTTTGACATTTGCCAAATCAACGCCGGTGCCGTCAGCTTTGACGCGCGGCTTTACGTTGTAGTCGATCACCCGTTTAACGGGGACGAGGATTTTCATGGGTCTTGGTCCTTTCCCTTTGACCACTTGGGGGTCTGGCATTGAGAATTGCTACGCGCTCTAACTCGCGTTTACGTAAACGTCAAGCGAACAGAATGTATCACAAAGGAAGAATGCGCTGCTCGGTCGCAAGGTGTTTTGCGCCGCACTTGCATGAGGTCAAGCTGCAATTTGAGAGGGTTTTTGTTAGTATAGTGGTAATTCAGGTCGAACGGTTAGGAGGGGTGATTGCAATGTTGCAGCGTATTTTGGGATTGCTTGCTATTGGGTTTGCATGTGCGGGGCCGGTAGCGGCTGAAGAAGCGGCGATTGAAACACGGATCGGCGAAGAAGGATTCGTCTCCCCACCCGCCACTTTATCGCAAGTTGATTGGCTCGTGGGTCAATGGGCCGGAGGTGGGATTGGCGGCGCTCCTGCGATCGAAAGTTGGCTTCCTCCGACTGGAGGCACGATGGTCGGAACTTTCGTGCAGGAAACGTCCGGTGGCGCGATCATGTTCACCGAACATATGTACCTCGCCGAGGAGAACGGATCGCTCGCGCTCAAGCTAAAGCATTTCAACGCGGACCTAACCGGTTGGGAGGCGAAGGACGACATGCTCACCTTCCGACTGGTCGCGATTGAGCCATGCGCGGCATACTTTAACGCGCTGACCTTGCGCTGCGCCGATCCTGACAATCCTGGCGCAGGTCTGGTTGCGGCGGTTCGGATGCAAAGCGACAAGCTCGAACTGCAGGAGCTGGTGTTCAATTTTGAGTCGATGCACACGGCCAGCGACTAAGGCGTCGCCAAAAGGTCGCGTGCAACCCAGGTTACGCCGCCTGTTTCACCTCAGCGACGATTTTCTTCGCTGCGTCGCCAAGATCATCAGCTGGAACAATCGGCAGGCCTGAATTGGCGAGGATTTCCTTACCTGCATCGACATTCGTGCCTTCCAAGCGGACCACCAATGGCACATCCAAATCAACCTCTTTGGCCGCGACCACGATGCCTTCTGCGATCGTGTCACAGCGCATGATGCCGCCAAAGATATTAACCAGAATGCCTTCGACAGCCGGGTCTTTCAGGATGATCTTGAATGCTGCGGTTACTTTTTCAGTGGTTGCGCCGCCGCCTACGTCGAGGAAGTTTGCTGGGAACGCGCCGTTCAGCTTGATGATGTCCATCGTCGCCATGGCAAGTCCTGCACCATTGACCATGCAGCCAATGTTTCCGTCGAGCTTGATGTAAGCGAGGTCATATTCGGAGGCTTCGACTTCTGCCGGATCTTCTTCGGTTTCGTCGCGCATCTCTTCGATGGCAGGGTGACGATAGAGCGCATTGCCATCAAAGCTCATCTTGGTGTCGAGGACCAACAGGCTGGCATTGCCGTCTGCGTCAGGCTTGGTTTCAACCAGCGGGTTGATTTCCAGCATCTCGCAGTCGCTGGACATAAACGCAGTATAAAGCTGTTTTGCGAGTTTCTGGCACTGCTTATTGAGATTGCCCGACAGTTTGAGTGCAAAGGCAACCGCGCGGCCATGATGCGGCATAAAGCCTTGCGCGGGGTCAATTGTGATCGTGGTGATCTTTTCAGGCGTTTCATGCGCGACATCTTCAATGTCCATGCCGCCTTCTGTTGAGGCAACCATTGCAACCTGTCCGGTCGCGCGGTCGACCAGCATTGCAAGGTAATATTCGCTTTCGATATCCACGCCGTCAGTCACATAGAGCCGATTCACTTGCTTGCCTGCATCACCGGTCTGGATCGTCACCAGCGTGTTGCCGAGCATTTCCTTGGCGTGGCTTTCGACCTCGTCGAGCGAGAAGGCGAGACGCACGCCGCCTTTTGCATCTTCGGGCAGCTCCTTGAACTTGCCTTTGCCCCGGCCACCGGCGTGGATTTGCGCTTTCACAACATAGAGCGGACCCGGCAATTGCTTGGCACCGGCAATCGCTTCTTCGACTGTCAAAGCCGCGTGACCAGCGGGAATCGCGATCCCGTGTTCTTTAAGCAATTCCTTGGCCTGATATTCATGGACGTTCATGAGCCGTGATCCTTTGATTGTCTTAGTGCTCGTTCGCAGACAGGCGCGAGAGCCGGATTCGAGAGGTGAGGTTGCGTTTGACGCTCCCTAAGCACGTATTGTTGCGCTTGAAAAGTGCGGAGAGGCCCGCCAACAGGTTGATGCTCATGATTGATAGGGATCGCCTTGAAGAGATCGCCCGTGAAGCGGGTAGAATTGCTTATTCGCGCTGGCCGGGCGCGGGGCATACGGTTGAGAGTTGGGATAAGACCCCCGGCAATCCCGTGAGCGAGGCAGATTTGGCAGTCGACGCGTTCTTGCACCGCGAATTACGCCACCTTTTGCCGGCGGCGGGTTGGCTCTCCGAAGAGACGCAGGACAACACAGATCGGCTGGAAAAGGACTTGGTCTGGGTCGTCGATCCAGTGGATGGGACGCGCGATTTCGTCCGTGGCAGGCCCGGCTGGGCGGTGTCCTTGGCGCTGATAAGCGGGGGGAGACCTTTAATTGGTGTGCTGGTCGCTCCAGCTCGCGAAGAGGTGTGGAGCGCGGTTGCTGGCCAAGGGGCGACCTGCAACAGCAAGCCTATTTCGGCGAGCACGCGCGACGCTATGTCGGGCGCACGCATCCCGATCGATCAACTACCGAACAGCGAATCGGATCTGATGGTGGTTGAAAAGCCCAACTCGATTGCATTGCGGATTGCGATGGTCGCAGCTGATCATGCTGATTTGGTCGCGACGATCCGGTGGGGCTTCGAATGGGACTTGGCCGCGGCCACACTGATTGCGCGCGAAGCCGGGGCGCAGGTTACCGATGCGTTTGGCAAGCCGCTTGATTTCAACAAGCGCGACCCGCGCGATTTCGGAGTTTTGGTCAGCTCACCGGCCATGCATGATGAAGTGGTCGAAAGGGTGGCGGAGCGGGCAAAAGCGCTGAGCAAGAAGTAGTCGCAAAAGCAAACGGGCCGCCCGAAGACGACCCGCAAAAAGCTATGCACGTAGCTAGGCCGCGACTGGCGCGCAAAATATGCGCGCCTGCGCCCCCAATTACTGCCCCTGTGCAGCCTGCACATCTTCCTGACTGATCGGAACAATCTTGATCTCGACCCGGCGGTTTTGCGGCTCGTTCACATTGTCACCAGTTTGGACGCGCAAATATTGCGGGTTCTCGCCGTAGCCAACGGTTGCAACCCGCGTGCTAGCGACACCGCGCGATGTCAGGTAATTGGCAACCGCTTGGGCCCGGCGCTCCGACAAATCCTGATTGTAAGCGTCAGAGCCGGTTGTGTCGGTAAAGCCATACACGTCGATCAAGCTGTTTGGATACTGGATCAGGCTGTTTGCAACAGTGTCCAGCGTCGATTGAAAGCCAGTATTGATCTCGGCGGAGTTCGTCGCAAAAGTTACGCCATCGGGCAAGCGCACCAAGATTGCGCCCTGATCGCCGACTTCTTCGACATCGACGCCGGTCCCTTCGGTGGCTTCGTCGAGTTCGCGAATTTGATCGTCGAATTGGTCGCCGATCACAGCACCCGCTGTTCCGCCAATCCCTGCGCCAACAATCCGCGCCGTGTTGCCGCCAACAGCACCGCCCAGCAAGTAACCAAGCGTGCCGCCAGCCACAGCACCGATTCCTGTGCGGGAGACTTTCTGCTCACCTGTGTTCGGGTCGGTCACACAAGCGCTGGTCCCAAGCAGCGCCAAAGCGGCTGTCCCTGTCAGTAAAATGCGAGATGTGGTCATAGTTTTTCTCCTCCAAGCAACGCCTTGTTCGGGAACACACACACCATGCGCGCGCTCGCCGATCTACTATTATTCGACTGAACCTGCATGGTTTGCGCCAACCTTAATGTCGCGTTTCCTCTTGTAACGCGTTTCGGCGGCATGGTGGGAAGTCACAATTGATTGGCTGGCAAGGCAGTACAAATGTGCTAGCGCGCAAGCACTGTGACACCGTTTCCGTGGTTTGACCTCATTGTTAGCGCCGGGCTGATTGTGCTCAATGGCGTGTTTGCGATGTCTGAGCTGGCGATTGTTTCAGCAAAGCCCGCGAGCCTAAAAGCGCGCGCCGAAGATGGTTCGGCCAGCGCCAAGACCGCTTTGGCGTTGGCGGCGGAGCCGGGTAAGTTTCTATCGACAGTGCAGATCGGGATTACGCTGATCGCGATCATCACCGGAGCCTACTCTGGCGCGAGTCTTGAGGGGCCGGTTGGTGAGCGGCTGGCGCTGCTGGGCGTGCCGGAAGATATGTCCGGTCAAACTGCATTCGTGTCGGTGATAGCGATCACGACATATTTGAGCGTAGTTGTAGGCGAGTTGGTGCCAAAGCAACTGGCATTGCGGGCAGCAATCCCGATTGCGCTGGTCATGGCGCGCCCGATGGCGTTCCTGGCGAAAATCGGAGCGCCATTGGTTTGGCTGCTCGATGCATCCTCAGCCGGGATCATCCGATTGTTCGGCATCCGCGCAAAGGGCCAAAGCTCTGTCACCGCGGAAGAACTCCAGATGATTTTCGCCGACGCCACACATTCCGGTGTCATCGAAGAAGAGCAGCACCAAATCCTTACCGGTGTTGTGCGGCTGGCCGAGCGCCCTGTGCGTGAGATGATGACGCCGCGCACAGAGCTGGACTGGGTCGATGTTAGCGCCAATGAAGCCGAACTACGTCAAGCGATTGAAGCAAGCCCACATTCGCTGCTGCCGGTGGCTGATGGCTCACCCGACGCTATCCTTGGCGTGGTCAAAGTACGTGAGGCGCTTGCTCATATGGTGGCGGGCAAGAAGATCTCTTTGAAGAAAATGATGCACAAAGCTGAGGTTGTGCCCGATCAGCTTGATGCGATGGATGCCCTGCGGGTGCTGCAGTCCGCCGACATTGCGATGGCGATGGTACACGATGAATATGGCCATTTGGACGGCATCGTCACGCCCGTTGATTTGCTCACCGCCATTGCCGGGAACTTTGTCAGCGATCGCGACGAAGGCGACACGCCAGAAATTGTTGAATGTGAAGATGGCACCCTGCTCATCGCCGGGGCCTTGTCCGCTGACGCGCTCGCCGACCGATTGGGGTTGGATTATGAAGACAACCGCGAGTTCGGCACCACGGCAGGCTATGTCTTGTCAGTCTTGAAGCGCGTGCCGATTGAGGGTGACAGCTTTGTTGACCAAGGCTGGCGTTTCCAGGTCGCTGGCATGGAGCGACGCCGGATTGATAAAGTGCTTGTGAGCCGCGAAGAAGAGATCGACGCGGACGGCTAAGCTATGTGCGCTAGCGAGGTAGCCGCAGAACTCTATTCGATAAATCGCAGCGCACCCGCGCTGAGCAAACTTTGTTACGCGCCGGGAATAACCGCCTGAGCGCTTGGGCCATTGCCTTCAGGAGCGGCGATAATATCGCGGGTGACGCCGCCCTTGGCGACCGTGTTTGTGTCCGGATCACCAATGGTTGAACGAATGCCAGGCGCAGACGCACCTGCACGGTCAATCGTCGACCGCTCAATTTCACTGCGAGCTTGTGGCCCGCCAAAGATCGCTTCCAGAGCTTGTTCAGCCGCCGAGCCATCGGCCGGGCGCGGCGCGCCGGGTGCGGGAGGTGTCAGCGAAAAGTCAGGTGGTACCACCAACGGAGCTTGCCGTTGAACGGCCATTTCATCTGGCCGGTCGCGGTTAAAGACACCACTGCCGCCGCATGCGCCGAGCATTGCTGCGCCTGATATCAGCATGACTGCGGTTGAGAGCTTACGCATTATCCATTCTCCGATGGGACGGTGTCAGCATTCGCTTCCACGTCCGTGTCTGTGTCGTCCTTGTCGCTCATGAACAAGCTGCGCGCAAGGATGACGACCACGCCGATGGTTATAGCCGCATCGGCGATATTGAAAATAAGGAACGGGCGAAAATCCCCGATATGCAAATCAGCATAGTCGATGACATAGCCCAGTGAATAGCGATCACGAATGTTTCCAATCGCCCCGCCAAGGATCATCGCAAGGCCGATAATATCGCCCAAGAGCTTCTCGCGCATCATCCAGATCAGCACCACCAGCCCGATCAGCGCGGTGACCAATACCAAGGCCCAGCGCATTTCCATGCTGGTCGCTTGGAACATCCCCAGCGAGATGCCGCGGTTTTCAGTGTAGGTGAGGTCGAAAAACGGCAGCAGGTCGACCTTGCGAATTTGGCGCAAGTTCAATTCCGAGATCACATACCATTTCACGAAATAGTCTGTGCCTGCGATCAACGCGGCCAATACCAGCCCGATCACTCGGTTGCGCGTGAACAGCCCGCTCATGCCGCTGCTCCGTCAATTGCCGCAACCGCCGTATCGCAACGCGAACACAGCGCGCCGTCTTCGGGCACGCTTGGCAGCAAGCGCCAACAGCGCCCGCATTTTTTGTCGGTGGATTTTGCGACAGTCACAGCCTCGCCCTTACCGCGTGTCACTGTCCCGGTGATGAACAATTCGGCGAGCTGTTCGTCCGATACGCCATCAGGCACCGCATTGGCGGGCACCGTCACGATCGCTTCATTGCTGGAACGGATGGTCTTGTCGCGGCGCAATGGCTCAATCGCCTCGGTCACACTCTCGCGAAGGCTGCGAAGTTCCGCCCACTTTTCCGCATCAGCGGCAACCACAGGCACTTGCGGCCATTCGAGCAAGTGCACGCTGTCATTCTCATCGGGATAGCGCGTCTGCCATACTTCTTCGGCGGTGAAGGTCAGCACCGGGGCGGCATAGCGAACGAGCGCATGGAACAGCAGGTCAAGCACGGTGCGATAGGCGCTGCGAGCGTTGCTGTCCGGGCCATCGCAATAGAGCACGTCTTTGCGGATATCGAAGAAGAACGCCGAGAGGTCTTCATTGCAGAAATCGACCAGCAACCGAGTATAGGTGTTGAAGTCGTAGGTTTCCGCCGCGTGCTTCAGCTTGCCGTCAAGTTCGCTAAGCAGCGACAGGACATAGAGTTCCAGCTCAGGAATTTCGCCCGCATCCCCGGCATTGCCTTCATAGCCGTCCAACGCGCCCAGTAGATAGCGGAACGTGTTGCGCAAGCGGCGATATTGGTCGCCCACACCTTTAAGGATTTCATCGCCGATCCGGTGATCTTCGGTGAAATCAACGCTGAGCGCCCATAGCCGGATAATATCCGCGCCGGTCTGCTCCATCATCTTGACCGGCTCGATAGTATTGCCGAGCGATTTCGACATCTTCTTGCCCGCGCTGTCCATCGTAAAGCCGTGGGTCAGCACTTGATCGTATGGCGCACGGCCCCGCGTAGCGCAGCTTTGCAGCAGCGAGGATTGGAACCAACCGCGATGTTGGTCAGAGCCTTCGAGATAGAGATTGGCGGGCCATTGCAAATCGCCCCACCGCCCGGACTCAAGCACAAAGGAGTGGGTGCAACCGCTGTCGAACCACACGTCGAGAATGTCGGTGACCATCTCGAATTCATCGGGGTCGTGCGCATCGCCAAGGAATTCGACCTTGCGCGCTTCTTCCCACGCATCGACGCCTTCCTCGCGCACCGCCGCAATCACGCGGGCGTTTACCTCGGGGTCTTGCAAGTAAGTGCCATCGGGCCGGACAAACAGTGTGATCGGCACGCCCCATGCGCGTTGACGCGACAGCACCCAATCGGGTCGCCCTTCGACCATAGAGCCGATGCGATTCTGCCCTTTTTCAGGGATAAACTCGACCCGCTCAATTTCGGACATGGCGCGGCTGCGCAGGGTGCTAGTGTCGCCAGTGGTTGAGCCATCGCCCGCCGCAGCGGCCTCGATTTCCTCAAGGCTCATTTCATGCAGCGAGGAAGGCGCGGCGCCGCCGGACAATTCTTTATCCATCGGCACAAACCATTGCGGGGTGCAGCGATAGATCACCTTGGCTTTGGAGCGCCAAGAATGCGGGTATGAGTGCGCGTAGTCGGCGCTGGCGGAGAGCAAAGCGCCAGCTTCGCGCAGGTCAGAACAGATCGGGCCTTCTGGCGAATTGAACGGCTTGTTGATGACAGAGCGGCGGCGTTCTTTACCGTCTTCGTCCACGTCACCCGCGCCGAGCCACGGCCAATCATCGCGGTAACGGCCATCATCCATGACCGTGAAGACGGGGTTGATGCCGTTCGCTTTGCACAGCGCAAAGTCATCCTCGCCGTGGTCGGGCGACATATGGACAAGGCCAGTGCCTGAATCGGTGGTGACAAAATCGCCTTCGAGGAAGGGGCGCGGCTTGGTGTAAAATTCGCTGTCTGGGAAGCGATCTGCCACCGGGTGCTTGGCGAGGGTTCCGGCGAGTTCGGAGCCTTTGATGATGCGCATAGGCTGGAAGCCTGCCGCACCTTTATCGCTCACTTGGGCTTCAACGTCAGGGACCAGTCTTTTGTAGAATTCGCCCCAAAGCGACATGGCGACCAATAGTCGCCGTTCGCCCCCATCTTGGCGAGGCATATCAACCAAGCCGTACTCAACATCCGGCCCATAGGCGATCGCCTGATTGACCGGGATCGTCCAAGGCGTCGTCGTCCAGATCACCGCATGCGCGCCGACCAATTCGTCAATCGGAGACTTAGTAATCTCAAAAGCCACATCAATCTGCGGGCTGTCATTGAGGTCTTCGTACTCAACCTCAGCCTCGGCCAGAGCGGTTTTCTCAACCGGCGACCACATCACCGGCTTGGACCCGCGATAGAGGTTGCCCGCCTCGGCAAACTTCATCAGTTCGGCAACAATCGTTGCCTCTGCCTGAAAATCCATCGTCAGATAGGGGCGATCCCAATCGCCGAGAATGCCCAGCCGTTTCAGCTGCTCGCGCTGAGTATCAACCCATTGCTGCGCATAGGCGCGGCATTCGGCGCGAAATTCCTTGGCCGGAACCTCGTCCTTGTTCTTCTTCTTCTTGCGGTATTTCTCCTCAACCTTCCACTCAATCGGAAGGCCGTGGCAATCCCAGCCCGGCACGTAGGGCGCGTCTTTGCCCAGCAGGTTCTGCGTACGGCACACCATGTCTTTGAGCACATGATTGAGCGCATGACCGATATGAATCTCGCCATTGGCATAGGGCGGGCCGTCATGAAGGATGAACTTCTCGCGCCCCATGCGCGCTTCGCGCAGCTTGGTGTACAAATCAATCTGCGCCCAACGCGCGGCGATGCCCGGCTCCTTCTGCGGGAGGCCAGCCTTCATCGGGAACGGCGTCTTCGGCAGGAAGACGGTGTCCTTATAGTCGCGTTTGGAGCTATCGTCTGTCATTGTGGAAGCGCGCTTAGAAGCCTTCGCGCCTCGTCGCAATCCTTGTCCATCTGCACGACCAGATTATCAAGGCTGTCAAACTTCGCTTCGCCGCGCAGGAAGTGGTGAAAAGCGACCTCGATTTCCTGCCCATACAGGTCGTGGGAAAAGTCGAAGAAGTGCGGTTCCAACAGCTCCTTGGGCGGCTCAAATTGCGGCCGCACCCCGATATTGGCCGCGCCTTTCAATGTCTCGCCAGTGCTCAGGATCGTGCCAGTCACCGCATAAATCCCGTATTTGGGGCGCAGATATTTGTCGATAGCAAGGTTCGCGGTTGGGTAACCAAGCTTGCGCCCATTCTTATCGCCATGTTCCACAATCCCGCGGATCGCAAAGGGGCGGGTGAGCAGTGTCGCGGCCAATTGCGGATCGCCGTCGCGCAATGCTTCGCGGATGCGGCTGGAAGAGACGACCGTATCGGATTGCTCGACCACTTCGACAACGCGCGATTGCAGTCCTAGTTCGCCGCCAAGCGATTTGAGCAGCGCAACATCGCCTTTTGCGCGGTGGCCAAAGGTGAAATCGCCGCCGGTGACGACGCCATGCGCGCCGAACCGTTCAATCAGGATTTTCGCGATGAAATCTTCCGCGCTGGTCCCCGCCAGCTCCCCATCAAAATGGAACACCAGCATCGCAGTCGCCCCAGCCGCGAGATAGAGTTCCTGACGTTGTTCGAGCGTGGTCAGGCGGAACGGTGGCACATCGGGTTTGAAAAAGCGCACCGGATGCGGATCAAACGTCGCGATGATCGAGGGGCGGCCTTCGGAATGCGCCCATTCAATCGCTTCGCCTGCGACCGCTTGGTGACCGACATGGAAGCCATCGAAATTGCCCAGCGCAATGATCGCGCCGCGCAAAGCGTCTGGAACAGGGTCACGATGATCGAGCCAGCGCATCAGGCATCGTCC
>CAZOLE010000035.1:0-10934 GCA_964580445.1 uncultured Porphyrobacter sp. | reverse complement strand
GTGTGACCGGCATCAACTGGGTCAGGCGATGACCAACGTCCTCAAAAACGCAGTTGAAGCCGTGCAAGCCCGCGCGGAAGAAGCGGGCGAAGAGTATTCGGGGCAGATCACAACCTCGATCTCAAGTGATGAGCATTTCATGCGTGTTACCGTCGAAGATAATGGTATCGGCCTTCCTGCTGACCGCGACCGTCTGACCGAACCCTATGTCACCACGCGCGAGAAGGGCACCGGACTTGGCCTCGCGATCGTCAGTAAGATTGTCGATGAGCATGGCGGTGACATGACATTCGCCAATAGTGAAACGGGCGGCACTAAAGTTATGCTGCGTTTTGCACGAGACCCCCAAATGGCTGAAACGGAAAGTGCTTGATGCAACCTGCTCAGCACGAACAATCGAAAAGGAATGCCTGAATGGCGCTTGAGATCCTCATTGTTGACGATGAACGCGATATTCGCGATCTCGTATCCGGCGTGCTTGGTGACGAAGGCTACACCTGCCGCACAGCTGCTGATAGCACCGCTGCGTTGGCAGCGATTGACGAGCGGCGGCCAAGCTTGGTCCTGCTCGACGTGTGGTTGCATGGCAGCGAGATGGACGGTCTGGAACTGCTAGATGCGATCAAAGTGCGTGAACCTGATTTGCCCGTCATCATCTTTTCGGGACACGGCAATATAGACACCGCAGTCGCCGCCGTCGGTCGCGGTGCGATGGACTTTATTGAGAAGCCATTTGAAGCAGAACGTCTGTTGCTTCTGGTTGAGCGAGCGACCGAAACCGAACGACTGCGTAGGGAAAACAGCCGCCTTCGCGAAGGGAGTTGGGGAAGCACTGAATTCACCGGCAATTCCTCTGCGATCAACACGGTGCGCGCGACCTTAAAACGCGTCGCAAACACGGGAAGTCGAGTGCTCATTTCGGGGCCCGCAGGCGCAGGCAAGGAAGCAATGAGACGACTGCTTCATGCATGGAGCAGCCGGGCGGCCAAGGCTTTTGTCTTGGTCAATTCTGCGCGCATCACTGCTGAACGGTTCGAACAAGAACTGTTCGGCGAAGAGGCCGATGGAAAGCAGGTGCGCCCGGGACTTTTGGAACTCGCTGATGGCGGGACGCTCTATCTCGACGAAGTGGCAGACATGCCGTTGTCGACCCAGGCGCGCATCCTTCGCGTTCTGACGGAGCAGAGTTTTGTTAGGGTTGGGGGCACGCGCCAAATTGGTGTGGACGTCCGGGTTGTTTCGTCAACGACCCGAGATCTTGCGGAAGAAATGGAAGCCAACCGTTTTCGCGAAGACCTTTTCTATAGGCTCAACGTAGTGCCGGTTAGCATTCCATCATTGGCTGATCGGCGCGATGACATTCCGGCGCTCGCGGAGCATTTCTTTACTCGTTACTCAACAGATCAAGGACTGGCCCCGCCAGAGATCGCCGAAGAGGCTATGGCGGCATTGCAAGCCTATGACTGGCCTGGGAACGTGCGTCAGTTGCGCAATGTAGTTGAACGCACGATCATCATGACACCGCGTGAACGGTTAGAGGTTGTAGAGCCTGACATGCTCCCCGGAGAGATTACTGGAGGCCGTCTCGCAGCATCTGGCCAAGGGCTTTCTGCGATGATGGGCGTGCCGTTGCGTGAAGCTCGCGAGAGCTTTGAACGCGAATATCTCACGATTCAGATTAGACGGTTCTCTGGCAACATATCAAAAACCGCAACATTCATTGGGATGGAGCGCTCAGCACTGCATCGTAAGCTCAAGCTGCTGGGTATGGCGGACCGCCGAGAGGTTGCTCGTAAAGAGTGAGCCTGCCAGCCTCAACAGCGAATTCATTGCTTTTGCAACAAACAATCAGTTTGATCGACTAGAATTCAAGCATTGCCCCGAAGGCCGACAATCGCCATTATAGGGAATGGTGCAACGCTGGGTGGGCTATAGATTGCGCCAGATCTGCGGACCGTAAAGACGGCCGCCAAAAACAGGAGCATTTAAAATGTCGAATGGGCGGACTCTCTCTCCGCGCCCTTCATCTGCCCCGTCCGTAGAAGTCTCTGACGGTGGTGGTGATACGCGTACAGGCACTCTTCAAGGCAATCTTCAAGACGCCTTTCTCAATCTTCTTCGTAAAAACAAAATCCCGGTAACGATGTTCTTGGTCAAGGGCGTAAAGTTGCAAGGTATTGTCACATGGTTCGACAATTTCTCGATCTTACTTCGCCGCGATGGACAGTCACAACTTGTCTATAAGCATGCGATATCAACGATCATGCCGAGCCAATCTGTCGATGCGGAGCAGTTTCAGAATCGCTCTGGCAGCAAGAAACAGCGTCTTTTGCAGGACGTGTTTCTCAACCGGGTCAGCGATGCGCATGTTCAAGTGACCATGTTCCTAGTCAATGGAGTCATGCTTCAAGGGCGCATTGCAGCGTATGATCTGTTTTGCATGCTGTTGGAGCGCGATGGCGCCGTGCAACTCGCTTACAAACACGCAGTCTCCACTATCCAACCGGCAAGTCCGGTCGATCTCAGTGATGAGACAGAGGATGATGATTTCGACGATGAGGATGAGGACTGAGCTTCGATGAAAACCTGATGGATGAAGTGACCCGCGGTGCGCGGGCGCTTGTCCTATGTCCGGATATCAGGTCGTTCACATACGATCTCGATGCGAAGGAACGCTTGGAGGAGGCTGAAGGTCTTGCTCTTGCGATTGGCGTCGTGCTTGCCCATTCCGAAATTCTCAACGTCCGGACCATGCAGCCGAATACTTTGTTCGGGTCAGGTCAGGTGCAAAATATTGCGGCTTTGTGCGAACTTCATGAAACCGAGCTGGTCATTGTTGATGGCGCGCTTTCGCCAATCCAGCAACGCAATCTCGAAGACAAGTTAAAACGCAAAGTGATCGACCGAACCGGGTTAATCTTGGAAATTTTCGGCGAACGAGCTGCTACCGCGGAAGGACGGTTGCAAGTCGAGCTTGCCCATCTGGACTATCAGCAAAGTCGACTGGTTCGCAGTTGGACTCACTTGGAACGCCAGCGCGGTGGTTTTGGATTTCTAGGCGGCCCCGGCGAGACTCAGATTGAAGCCGACCGCCGGATGATCCGTCAGCGCATGAGCCGTTTGCGCAGAGAACTGGAGCAAGTGCGCAAGACCCGAGCGCTTCACCGAGAGCGGCGGGGAAGGGCACCTTGGCCCGTTGTCGCTTTGGTCGGCTATACCAATGCCGGGAAATCGACACTGTTCAACCGGTTAACCGGGGCAGAAGTGATGGCGGAAGACCTGCTTTTCGCTACCCTTGATCCAACGATGCGTGCGATCAGTCTGCCGGGCGTTGAAAAGACAATTCTGTCTGACACAGTTGGCTTTATCTCCGACTTGCCGACGCAATTGGTTGCGGCGTTCCGTGCCACCTTGGAAGAGGTCACCGGCGCGGACATTATTTGCCATGTCCGCGATATGGCTAATCCTGCTCACGCGGCGCAAAAGAAGCAAGTTATGGAAGTGCTTGCTGATCTTGACGTGGTCGACCGTGAGACCGAGGCGAGCGACATTCCGATCCTAGAGATTTGGAACAAGGCCGATTTGCTCGATGACGCACGTCTGGAAGAACTAGGCGAAGCCGCGCAAGGGCAGGCTGCGGTATTGGTATCCGCAGCGAGTGGATTTGGCCTCGAAGAGTTTGCGACGCGAATAGCGCACATGCTGACGGCGCGCGCGGAAGAGGTGACGGTGACGTTGCCGATGAGCGATGGTCGGCGAATAGCTTGGTTGCATGCGCATGGCGACGTATTGGAAGAAGCCGATGCTGGGGAAGGGGAGCTTGGTCCACAAACGCGTTTGACTGTGCGACTGAATCCGAAAGAACTGGGTCAATACTCGAGTTTGTAATTCTGTTTTAGAGTGCTTTTTGTTCTGACTTAACCTGGCACCATAAGGCTTCTTGTTCTTCGAGCGATAGGTTTGGAAAATCACCCTCTGCTAGGTCTTCCATCCCTCGAAAACGACGTTCAAACTTACCATTTGCGGCGCGCAATGCATCTTCTGCTGCAATGCCATGGGCACGAAGGAAGTTGACGACGGCAAAAAGCAAGTCGCCCGCTTCTTCGACTTTATGTTCCACTGAGGTTGCTTCTTTAAACTCCGCTAGTTCCTCAGCAATTTTTGCTTCAGGACCACTAGGATCGGGCCAATCGAAACCCGTTCGTGCTGCTCGTTTTTGCAGTTTTTGCGCACGCATCAAAGCTGGAAGGGCTGAGGCTACACCATCCATCGCACTGCTTGCGCCTTTTTCTGAGCGTTCAGCTTCTTTGAGGTTCTCCCAACGGGTTTCTCCCATCACACCATCAGCTTGTCCAAAGATATGCGGATGACGGGCTTCCATTTTGTCGCTGATTGAGGCGGCGACGTCTTCGAAGGCGAAGTGTCCAGCTTCCTCAGCCATGCGTGCATGGAAGACGACTTGCAGCAACAGATCCCCGAGCTCGTCTTTCAATTCAGACATGTCACCTTGTTCGATCGCGTCGGCGACTTCGTAAGCTTCTTCAATTGTGTACGGTACGATCGTTTCGAAGGTTTGGGCCAAGTCCCAGTCGCATCCACCGTTAGGGTTGCGTAGCTGCGCCATGATGGAGAGAATTCTATAAATTTGCGATGATGGGGCGCTATCTGCCATGCTCATCCTTGAGAATGATAATATATATTATGTTAAATTAGGATCCAGCGATGTTTTAGCGTTCAAGCCCTGCTCGGCAATTGCAGATCAAAAACATATGCAAACACAAACAACCCACCAAAGATTGCGGTCCACAACAGAATTAGCTGCAAAATTCTGCTCCAACCAAGTTTGAACGAAGCCATCGCGCTACCAGCCAGAACGAGCCACCCCAGCATGGCTACCACTGATATCAAAGCTGTCTCACTCATGCGGCTAACTCCAATCCATCATACCCAACGACTACGTTCTCTGGAACTTCATCGACTAGTGTCGCGTAATCCATACTTTTGTCCAGATGACTAAGCACCAAACTCTTTGCATTCGTCCGCTCTGCCAATTCAATCGCCATTGCCAAATGAGCATGTGTTGGATGCGGGTCGCGCCGCAAACAATCACTCACCAGAATATCAACATCTTCAAACAGCTCAACCATCTCATCTGAAATGGCACTAAAATCAGTCGCATAAGCAATTGATTTACCGTCAGATTCAAAGCGGTAGCCAGTCGTTTCACCAGGGCCATGCGCCATCTGACACCATTCAACGCTAAAGCCGGCGACTAGCTTTACCCGGTCCAAAGTATCGAGGCTTACTATGGTCGGATAGCCATCTTGACCGGCGAAAACATAGCTAAAACGCTGTCGCAATCGGCGCACTGTTTCCGTCGATGCATAACCCGGAATTGGTCCGCCGCGCCCATATCTGAGCACCCGCAAATCATCGATACCGTGGCAATGATCGGCGTGGTCGTGCGTCCAGAATACACCGTCAATTCGGTTGATTTGGTTCGTGAGCAATTGCGCACGACAATCCGAAGATGTGTCGACCAACAGGCGCGAGCCGTCATCGCTTTCGACTAGGATTGAAACTCTGCTGCGCCGATTTCGCGGTTCATTCGGGTCGCAATCACCCCAATCCCCAGTTCCATCTTCGCCGCCAACACGCGGGACCCCGGTGGACGTTCCTGAACCGAGCAAGATGACTTTCACAGAGTCGCCTTTGAAAAAAGAGCCTTAAAGTTCTCAGTGGTTTGCGCAGCAAGCCGATCAGCATCAGTTTCACGCAAAGCCGCCACAAACCGCGCTGTGTCCGCTACAAAAGCAGGCTCACATTTACGCCCTCGATGCGGAACCGGCGCGAGAAACGGGCTGTCGGTTTCTACTAAGAGTCTGTTTTCAGGAACGTTCTTCGCAGTTTCCTGCAAAGCCTTCGCGTTCTTGAATGTCACAATACCCGAAAGCGAAATCGTCAGCCCCAGATCGAGGACCTTGCGGCCAAAACCTTCCGAGGCGGTAAAGCAATGGATTAGCGCAGGAAACGTGCCCTTCTCCATCTCGTCTGCGAGTATTTCGAACGTGTCGTCCTCTGCGTCACGCGTGTGGATGATGACGGGCAATCCTGTTTCGCGAGCAACATCAATATGCATGCGGAAGAGGATCGCTTGCGTCGCTCGGTCCGAATGCTCGTAGAAATAGTCTAGCCCAGTTTCACCAATCGCGATGACGCGCGGATCTTCAGTCGCCGTGAGGAGTTCGCTGCGGCCTAGATCTTCGTGCGGGTCCGCTTCGTGTGGGTGGATGCCGACGCTGGCAAAGACATCTGGCTCGCGGTTTGCCGTTGCGACCACTTGCTGCCATTCACGCTGCTTAGTTGAAATGTTGAGGAAAGCCCCCACCCCTGCCTCTCGCGCACGAGTGAGAACGCCAACTTGGTCCTCGACCAATCCTTCATATTCCAAATGGCAATGGCTATCGACAAGCACTATGCGACCTCTTCTGCGGGAAGTTCTAGGCGTGGAAACAGCGGTTTAGGTGATTCAATTGCGAAGTCACTTTCGGCAAGCGGCGAATACCAATGTGAACGAATCCCATCGATAGTACGAATGTCGTCTGACACACCCATAGCAGCCAGCAAGGCCTTAGAACTCGACGGGATTACCGGACTAATCGAGACCGCCAATTGTGCGATGCAAATATAGAGAGTCGCTAACACTGACTCCATCCGCTCAGGATCTGTCTTGCGCAAAGTCCATGGAGCTTGCTCGTCGATATAGGCGTTGCAGGCAAAAACAGCTTTGAGCCACGCTTCCACAGCTTGCTGGAGCTCTAGCGCCTCGAACGCCTTGGGAATGTCGGTGGTGATCGCTCGATCAACCGCTTCGAACAGATCATTGTCAGCTTGAGAATGTCCATAGATCCGAGGCAGCGAGCCGTGGAGGTTCTTCGCAATAAAACCAAGGGTACGCTGCGCCAGATTCCCGAATGCATTGCCTAACTCGCCATTGCTGCGTTCGACAATCGCTTGCGCTGAATAGCTGCCATCTTTGCCAAATGCGACTTCGCGCATCAAGAAATAGCGCAAGGTGTCCACCCCAAACGTTTCAGCCAATTCGAGTGGATCTACGACATTGCCTGCGCTCTTGCTCATCTTTTCGCCGCCACGGGCGAGCAAGAAACCATGTCCGAAAACCTGCATTGGCAAAGGCATATCCGCACTCATCAAAAATGCGGGCCAATAGATTGTGTGGAAGCGGACAATATCCTTACCGATGAGGTGTAGATCGGCGGGCCAAAACTTTTCCATATCCGGCGTGTCTTCGGGAAAGCCTAGACCGGTAAGGTAATTGGTTAGCGCATCAACCCAGACATACATTACGTGATTGTCTGATCTGGGGACTTTCACTCCCCAATCAAAGCTAGTGCGGCTGACCGAGAGATCGCGCAAACCTTGTTCAACAAAGCCGATCATCTCGTTGCGGCGGCTTTCGGGCTCTAGGAAACCGGGTTTCCTCAGCAATTCGAGCAATCGGTCTTGATACTTTGACAAGCGAAAGAACCAGCTTTCCTCAACTGTCCATTCCACTGGGGTGCCTTGGGGTGAGAGTTTTTCTTCCCCCTCCCCATCGACCAATTCGCTTTCGTCGTAGTAGGCTTCGTCGCGGACGGAATACCAACCTTCATAGCGGTCGAGGTATAGGTCTCCGGCGGCTTCCATGCGCAGCCAGATTGCTTGACTGGCTTTGTGATGATCCTCTTCGACTGTGCGGATGAAGCGGTCATGGCTTATGTTCAACGTCTCACACATCGCCTGGAAGTAGCCGGACATCTCATCCGCAAGATCACGCGCGCTGCGCCCTTGCTCTTCGGCTTCGCGCGCCATTTTGAGGCCGTGTTCATCCGTACCCGTTTGAAAGCGGACCTCGCGCCCTTGCAATCGTTGGAACCGCGCAATCACGTCGGCCGCAATGGCCTCATATGCGTGGCCAATATGCGGGCGCCCATTAGGGTAACTGATCGCGGTGGTGATGTAATAAGGCTCAGCCATGGGCCGGTTCGCTACTCCCGCTCGCGCGGACAAGCAAGCTGCCGATTTCGAGTGACAGAAACCCTGTATCGAAATTGTATGTCGGAGCCTGCGCTGCGAGGGCAACGAGCTCGCCATGCGCCTCGATACAACGGGTCCTTTGACCCGTATCGGCTGTTTGCCGGGCAGCATCTGCAACAAGGTTTTGCGCAAGTTCCATGACCGCCTGCAAACGTGCCCTCTCAGCACGTGGCCCGATAAGCCGGGCCAATTCTCCCCGTGCGGCAAAACGCGGGTCACCTTGGATCAGCAGGCCCGAAATCAGCTTCGCCACTGGCCCTAAATCCTGCTCAACGAAACCGAGTGCCGCGCCAAATGAGCCATTGGCCGCTTGCATAGCCGCTTCGCGCGAAGCCGGATCGATTGCAGCACCGTTTTGGTCAAGCATTGCCCCAAGTTGCTCTGAATCAAGCAAGGGAAAGCGAAGTATCCGACAGCGCGAACGGATCGTTGGTAGGAGCCGCGAAGGCCGATGCGTTACCAGCAGAAAGAATGTCCCTTGCGGTGGCTCTTCAAGGCTCTTGAGCAGCGCGTTCGAAGCGCCCTTTTCCATATCATCGGCAGGTTCGATGATGATTGCCCGCCTCGAACCAAGCGTCGGTCGGGTAGTCAGACGTCGCTGCATAGCGCGGATTTGAGCAACAGAGATATTGCGTTTCGTCTGAAACGCCTTTCCTTCGTCGCGCTTTTTCTCTTCCTTTTCATCCTTGGGAAGATGGGACAGCACCACAATGTCCGGGTGGTCTCCACCAGGTTGCGGTATCCCATCCTCTGCAACCAATTCGCGCGCGGCTGCTTTGGCGAAGTCACTCTTTCCAAGGCCAGCCTTCCCCGCGAGCAACCAACCATGATGCATACGTTCGCCGCTCAAAGCTTCGCGCCATTCACGCCAAGGTACAGTGTGATTGAGCCAATTCATCAGTTTCTGTCTGCCTCGTCGGACAATAACGGTTCAACCGAAGCCATCACTTTGGCGTGCACCGCTTCCTGCGTACCTGTTCCGTCAATGACACAAAAGGCTTTTGGATCGACCTTAGTCAGCGTTAGAAAATTCTTCGCGACCGCGCGGTGATATTCAATCCCGCGCCCGCCAATTGCGTCACTCACATCACCGTCGCGCACCGCCAATCGCTGCGCTAAATGCTCCTCGTCCACTTCGAGAAGGATCGTTAGGTCTGGGCGTAGGCCATCACTGCCAAAGCTGTGGAGAGCGGTAATTGCTTCATCGCCAAGCCCTCCGGCTCCCCCTTGGTAGGCCCGGCTTGAGTCGACGAAGCGGTCGCAGATCACCCAAGTGCCTCGGTCCAAAGCTGGCACGATGCGCTGCGCCACATGGTCGGCGCGCGCAGCAGCAAACAGCAGCGCTTCGGCTTTGGCGCCCCACCCTTCTCCCGGTGGAGATAACAGCAATGTGCGGATAGCTTCTGCACCAGGAGTTCCGCCCGGTTCGCGGGTCACATCAACGTCCAACCCGAGCTTTCGCAACCCCTGCGCCATCAGCCCAGCCTGAGTGGATTTGCCTGCACCTTCGCCACCTTCAAGAGCGATAAAGCGCCCGCGTGATTTTCCTTGATTTGACCCGTTCACGAAAACCACCCCGCGATACCGTTCCAGATGCGGCTGAAAGGTCCTGCTTTTTCGACAGTCTCTCGAGCTAACAAAGGAACGCGCGCAGGCGCCATTCCCGGCACCAAAACTTCGAGCGTCGCAACTGCTTCGCCCGCGTCAAACGGTGCGCGAACGGGACCGTCATAGCGTATCGACACCTGCATTTCAGCTCGTCTGCCGCGCGGCACATTCACCAAAATCTCCCGGTCGGTCATCAAGTTTACTTTGCGCGCAGTCCCCCCCTGCACCCGTGCTGTGCCAACATTGACATTCTTCGCAAGCAAGCGCTCACGATCAAATTCACTAAAACCCCATGCGATGTAGTCGCGCGCCAATTGAGCCCGCGCAGCTTCACTGCGGGTCCCGGCCAGTACAATGACAAGCCGTTGCTCTCCCTGCTTCGCAGTGCCCAGAAAGCTGTGTCCAGCCTCATTGGTGAACCCAGTTTTGATACCGTCTGCGCCTTCGATCCGCCCAAGCAGAGGATCACGGTTAAACTGCTCGCGCTCATTCCAAGCGAATGTAGGCTGACCAATATATCGCGCGTATTGCCCCGGGTGGCGCTTGATCAGAGCCTCCGCCAAAGTGGCCAAATCCAGCGCAGTCGTAAAAGTGCGCCCGTCATCCGGCCATCCATTCGGAGTCCCGAATTGACTGCCTGTCATGCCCAGCATGCGCGCCTTCTCATTCATCAGCCTGGTCCAAGCCGGAACAGATCCGCTGACACCTTCTGCAAGCGCAATCGAAGCATCGTTGGCTGACACCGTCATAATGCCGGTGAGCATATCACTGACGGCGATGGGTCTGTCCGCTTCGAGCCACATGGTCGATCCCTTGCCGCTCCATTCTTCGGCGGTTTCCGGATCGACAGCAATCGCGCGCGTCGGCGACAATTTACCGTCTTCAATTAACTCAAACGCGACAAAAGCTGTCATTGTCTTTGTCATTGAAGCGGGAATGAAGCGGCGGTCGGCATTGCGCGCATGGAGGACTTGGCCGCTGGAGATATCGACCAAGAGCGCAATGGGTGCCTGTTCCTTGGTTGGAACCGCCCCGACTGTGTTGTCGCGTGCGACAGCTGTGTGCGCGATCAACTGACCTGACAATGCCAAGCCGACTATAGCGGTTCGAATATGGCCAATGGAGTGTCTCACGCGTTGTGGCATAGCCTCACGCTGCGACGTTGGCGAGGCAGCTACGCGATCAGTTCACGATTTCGTCAGCGAGCAATCCAACGCTCATCGCGTAAT
>CAZOLE010000034.1:0-11012 GCA_964580445.1 uncultured Porphyrobacter sp. | reverse complement strand
GATTCAAACGCCATCTGATTGCCTGACGTAGCGATCACCGAACGCCATTCATCTTCTGCTGTCGCCAAATCGCGGGTCAGCGCCATGCGCAAACCCGCTTGCAGCAGACGCGCAGTGTTTTCGGCCCGCTCCAAATAGCGGAACATCCAAAACAGTCCGTTGGCGGTCCGGCCTAACATGCGCGATCTCTGGGCATCAGTCTTTCAAAACCCAAGTGTCTTTTGTGCCGCCACCTTGCGACGAGTTGACCACCAGCGATCCTTGCTTAAGCGCAACCCGCGTCAGTCCGCCTGGCGTAATGTCTATTCCCTGAGGGGACACCAAAACAAACGGGCGCAGGTCAACATGGCGCGGCGCGAGGCCCTTTCGCGTGTAGATCGGGCAGGTCGACAGCGAAAGAGTCGGCTGCGCTATATAGTTTTGCGGGTTCGCCTCCAACTTCTTGCGGAAGGTGCGGATTTCCTTTTTCGTCGCCGTTGGCCCGATCAGCATTCCATAGCCGCCAGAACCATGAACCTCTTTCACTACCAGCTCATCAAGATTGTCGAGAACATAGGCCAAGCTGTCTGTATCGGCGCAGCGCCAGGTCTGAACATTGGGAAGCAGCGGTTTTTCGCCGGTGTAAAATTCGACGATCTCCGGCATAAAACTATAGATCGCCTTGTCATCGGCCACGCCAGTCCCCGGAGCGTTAGCGATGGTGATCCCGCCCGCGCGATAGACATCCATGATGCCTGGCACACCCAGCACGCTGTCAGGATGAAAGGAAAGCGGGTCGAGATAATCGTCGTCCACCCGGCGATAAAGCACATCGATCGGTTTGTAGCCACGTGTGGTGCGCATCTGCACGCGGCCATCGACGACACGCAAATCACCGCCTTCGACCAATTCCGCGCCCATCTGATCCGCTAGAAATGCGTGCTCAAAATAGGCTGAGTTATAGATTCCCGGCGTTAGCACCGCGACAGTCGGCTTGCCTTTGGTGGCTGGCGGCGCGCAGGCGGCAAGCGACCGTGCCAACCGGCGCGGGTAATCGGAAACCGCCTCCACCCCGATCTTCGCAAATAGATCGGGGAACATCGACATCATCGTTTCTCGGTTCTCCAGCATATAGGAGACCCCAGAAGGCGTGCGTGCATTGTCTTCGAGCACAAAGAATTCGTCGGGCCCAGTGCGCACCAGATCGATTCCGACAATATGGGTGTAAATGCCGCCTGGAGGTCTAAACCCAACCATATTGGACAGCCATGCGTCGTTCCCACGCAGCAACCGTTCCGGCAAACGGCCCGCGCGTATGATCTCTTGACGATGATAAAGGTCGTTGAGAAAGGCGTTGAGCGCTCTCACACGCTGCTCGATGCCGCGCTTGAGTGTGCGCCATTCTTGCGCTGCTATGACGCGCGGTACCATGTCAAACGGGATCAGCCGCTCTTCTGCGCGGTCATCGCCGTAAACATTGAACGTAATGCCTGTGCGACGAAAGCTCTCATCGGCTTCGCTGTTCTTGCGCCTTAGCCAGGCATCGTCTTGTTGCTCAAACCAGTCAGAGTAGTCGGCGTAAGCGGGGCGAGTGCCGCCAGCGCCATCGTGCATTTCATCAAACTTGCCGGGTTGCCCCGAACCATCACCAACCATGAAGTTCCGATCAATTCACAAAAGCGCACGAGGCCCATCCCATGCTGCATGTGCGAAAGTCAGTTTAGCTGCGACTTTTCAAAAGGGAAGGCCTGAACATGCAGGTAGTTTAAGAGCGCTCAAGCTCGCTCAAGACCGCAAAAATAGTCTCTGGCGTATAGGTGTAGCCGATGTGTGTGCAGCGAAGGGCAATCGCACGGTCGCGTTCTTCAGGAAGGCCCGCAGCACAGCGCGGAGCGATGACCCCATCATTGGCACTCCAGAACGCCACCGTTTCAACCGGCGGCTTTACCGATGTGTCCGCTTCAATCGGTGGTTGATCCACGGGATGCCCGGTGATGAACTGATAGATACGCCAGACATTGTTGGCGCGCGGGCTACCCGAAAACGGCGATCCCATGGTGATCACTTTTGCGACTGCTTCTGGATGCCGTTTGGCCAGCTCGCGCCCGAACACTCCGCCAAGACTCCAGCCCAGCAGCACGACTTTTTTGCCGCTGCGCTCATGCAAGTCTAGCAACCGCTTTTCCATATGAGCAAATGTCTTTTCACTTGCACCCCAATTGCGGCCCAGCCCCCAGCGCTTTGTGTGATGGCCAGCACGCTCCAATTGTTGCGCAAAATACCGCATCCGACCCGCGCCAGAGGCAAAGCCGGGCAAAATCAGAACAGATTGAGGGGTTGTTGTTTTGGGTATGTTGAGCCGCCGCGTAATCCGTCGCGCAGGCTCTTTAAGAAGGTCCAGTTCACCCAGCAGGCGGCGCAGAGTGGGTTTGCCATACTCCTCTGCCTCCTCGCGTTCCTGCCGCGCCAAAGCAACCCGGCGTGCAAATTCACCTTCGGGCAAGCCAAAGGATTGAATGCGGGAGAGCAGTTCGCGCGTCGTCATAGTGGCGCAAAACTACCCGCTAGGCGTGAATGTAAAATGAAGGAATTGAGAGCAAAAGGTGCAGAAACAAAAAAGCGCCGATGCTCGGTCAATTACGAGCACCAGCGCTTTGTTCTAAATCAATGTTGCTGCGATTACTCGTCGCAGTCGCCAATGCGTTCCTGCTTGACCTTCATTGTTACAGCTGCATCGCCCAGAGGTCCCGCATCGCCTTTGGTGGTAATAGTCAGATCTTGGCTGGTAGGAGTGACCTTACCAGCGGCGTTCATTTCCATCTCGACATCGCCATTTTTGTTCTTGCACTGCATAGCCATTTCAAGATCGCCGCCCGACAGAGTGTACTTTTCCATCTTGCATCGTTCGTCTTCGCCCTCAGGCGGTTGGCCAAACCCTTTTTCAGCTTCTTCGGGCGTCAGGCAACGCTCGATCGACTGGTTCATGCCCTTGCCCATAATTGCCTGCATTTCTTCCGGCATGCCTTCGGCGCTCACAAATTCCATCGTAATTTTGTATTTGCCCGGCTGAGGTTTGATCTGCTCAGCGCTTTTATTGAATGCGGCAGTCTGTTCTTCCGAGGTGATTTCACCATCGCCGTCTGCGTCCGCATCGACCGAATCCGCAGAGCCGCCACATGCCGCCAATGCCAGCGCAGATGCTACAGCCAAAAATCCGTACTTCATGTAATTCCCCCCTGAGTTCGACTGCACCGAGGCGGCACATAGTCGCGCGGACAGTCCGATCATAATTGGATGCCTTAGAACCGCGTCAGACATCCTTAGCAGGCTTTACAACGATGGAAATTGTCATTTGGCGACAATAATGTGCACCTGAACGAATGCACAAAAGCACATAGCGGGTGTCTAACGCCGCTCCACACTTCACAATGCCTGCCTAAGCTCGCATATCAACGCCATGTCCGAACTCGTCATCCGCCGCGGTCTTGCCGAACCTGAAACCGGTGAGGAGTTTACCCCGCACCGTCCCGATCGTCCGGAAAAGTCGATGCCGGGGCGTCCGTTCAAACTGGTTTCCGAATATGAGCCTGCCGGGGATCAGCCATCCGCGATTAAAGAGCTGGTTGCTGGGGCAAAAGCGTCGGAAAAAACGCAAACGCTGTTGGGCGTAACCGGGTCGGGCAAGACCTTTACGATGGCCAAGATGATCGAAGAATTGCAGCGCCCTGCTCTTGTCCTCGCACCCAACAAAATCCTCGCGGCTCAGCTTTATGGAGAGTTCAAAAGCTTCTTTCCGGAGAACGCGGTCGAGTATTTCGTCAGTTACTACGACTACTACCAACCCGAAGCCTACGTCCCGCGCTCCGACACCTATATCGAGAAAGAGTCGAGCGTAAACGAAGCGATTGACCGGATGCGCCATTCGGCCACGCGCTCGCTTCTGGAACGTGACGATGTGCTGATCGTAGCCTCGGTTTCGTGTCTTTACGGGATCGGCTCAGTTGAAACCTATTCCGCGATGATCTTCGATATCAAGAAGGACAGCACGGTCGATCAACGCGAGCTGATCCGCAAACTCGTGGCGCTCCAATACAAACGTAACGATACCGCCTTTGCGCGCGGATGTTTCCGGGTGCGCGGGGACAATCTGGAGCTGTTCCCCAGCCACTACGAAGACATGGCCTGGCGCATTAGCTTTTTCGGAGACGAGATTGAGGAGATTGCCGAGTTCGATCCGCTGACGGGCAAGAAAGGCGCGACGCTGGAAACAGTGCGCGTCTATGCCAATTCGCACTATGTGACGCCCGGCCCGACGATGAAGCAAGCAACCGAAGCGATCAAATTTGAATTGAAACACCGCTTGGAAGAGCTGGAGGCGGAAGGCAAATTGCTCGAGCATCAGCGGCTCGAACAACGCACCCATTTCGATCTGGAGATGATTGCAGCGACGGGCAGCTGCAACGGGATCGAGAACTATTCACGCTTTCTAACTGGCAGACTTCCGGGCGAGCCGCCCCCCACTCTGTTTGAATATCTGCCAGAGAACGCGCTGCTCTTCGTCGATGAGAGCCACCAAACCGTGCCGCAAATCGGCGCGATGGCGCGCGGAGACCATCGGCGTAAAATCACACTCGCCGAATACGGCTTTCGCTTGCCAAGCTGTATCGACAACCGCCCGCTTCGCTTCAACGAGTGGGATGCAATGCGCCCGCAAACCGTCGCTGTCTCTGCCACTCCGGGTAATTGGGAGATGGAGGAAACTGGCGGTGTTTTTGCCGAACAGGTGATCCGCCCCACCGGCCTGATCGACCCGCCGGTCGAAATCCGTCCAGTCGAAGATCAGGTGCAGGATTGCATTCAAGAGTGCCTTGCGACCGCCAAGAAAGGCTATCGCACGCTGGTCACCACTCTGACCAAACGCATGGCCGAGGATTTGACCGAGTTCATGCACGAGGCAGGCGTGCGCGTGCGCTACATGCACTCCGATGTCGAGACGCTCGAACGCATTGAACTGATCCGAGATTTGCGGCTTGGCGTCTACGATGTCCTGATCGGGATCAACCTGCTGCGCGAAGGATTGGACATCCCTGAATGCGGGCTGGTCGCGATCCTTGATGCCGACAAAGAAGGATTCTTGCGATCCGAAACCTCACTGGTGCAGACGATTGGCCGCGCGGCCCGCAATGTCGATGGCCGAGTGATCCTCTATGCCGACCGCATCACCGGAAGCATGGAACGCGCGATGGCCGAAACCGACCGCCGCCGCGAGAAACAGCACGCCTTCAACCAAGAGCACGGCATCACCCCGCAAACGATCAAGCGCGATATTGCCGATATTGTCGCCGATACCGCTTCCAAAGATGGCGTGGTGGTCGACACGGGCGATGAAGAGGTCAACAACCTCGTTGGCCACAATCTGCGCGCCTATATCGAAGACCTAGAGAAGCGGATGCGCAATGCCGCCGCTGACCTCGAATTCGAAGAAGCAGGCCGCTTGCGCGATGAAATTCGCAGGCTGGAAGAGGATGAACTCGGCATCGGAGATGGACCAGCCCTCGGGATCGGGACAGCAGGCCAGAAAGCAGCGCCGCGCGTTGGCCGTTCAGACGCCGGGCGACCGGGCACCCGCAAAACGCGCTATGGCAAAAAGCGTACGAAATTTATGGGGGGCAAGCCGTGAGAACACTCAGCGCTATAATCCTCCTCGCCCTTGCCGCGTGCAAGCCGCCGCCTACTGATGCGGATATGGATCGTGACATGCCTGAGGCTGAGCTGGAGTTCGCGTCCGAACCCCTCCCTTCGCCGGATGTCGAAGGCGCGATTTGGGCCGGGTCCGCGACTCCGGGTCGCGTCGTCTACGGTGTTCCGGGCAGTCCCGCTTTGATGGCAATGCAGTGCATCGAAGACAGCGATGATCCCGACGCATCAAGCGTTGTCATCGCCCGTATCAGCCCCGCCGATGAAGGGGCTGGCGCGCTGATGGCTCTGATCGGTAATGGCGATATTGGTCGGGTCGAGATGGACGCGACCGAGACCGAACAGGGGATCATTTGGCAAGGCGAGTTTCTTGCCTCAGACACTCGCCTAAATGCTTTGTCCGGCCCGCGCGAAGTGACTGCGACTTTGCCCGGCGCAGGAATGGTGACGCTCAATCCCAGCCAAGTGCCGATGCGTTTGCTTGCTGAATGCCGGGGTGAATTTGTTCCACCGCCTGAGGTTGAAGCTCGCGCAGAGGACGCAAGCAATCCCGAAAAGTCACCAGACGCGCTGAGCGAAGAGACGCTTGCTGATGAGCTGGACAGCCAGCAGCCTGAACTGAACCCTACTGGGCCGCCTCAGCCCGTTCGCTAAGCATGTCCGGGGTGAGCAGTTGCGGCATGATCTCAGGTTCGCCGCCCCCCGCCGGATACCAAAGGTAAAGCGGTACACCCGCCGCGCCGTGCTCGGTCAGGAATTTCGTGATCTTTTCATCGCGCACCGTCCAATCGCCAACGATAGTGATGACGCCCGCTTTTTCGAATGCTTCGCGCGTGCTCTCGCGCTCAATCGCAACTGCTTCGTTCAATTTGCAACTCACGCACCAATCGGCGGTGAACCAGACGAAGACCGGCTTGCCGCTGCTGCGCGCCTTAGCCAGCGCATCGCGTTCAAACTGTTGCGGGTTGTGGATGGATTGGTGTGCCTCGCGCGCGTGCTGAGCATAGCTGTAAGGCAGGGCAAACGCGCCGAAGATGACGAATGGTGCGGCGACTAGACCAAGCGCAGGCCACGCCATTTTGCCTGCGCGCTGCAATCGACCCACAGCCCAAAAGCCGAGGATAATCCCGAACAGCATCACCAACGCGAACAGCGCAAAGCCGCGCCCGCCCAGCTGAACCGTCAGCCAGATAAGCGCAAGCGTGGTCAGCCCCATCGGTATCGCCATGATGCGGCGGAACCGCTCCATCCACGCGCCCGGCTTTGGCAAGCGATTGCGCAAGGCCGGGACAAAGCCAACGAGCAAGAACGGCAACGCCAAGCCAAGGCCGAGCATCGCGAATAACAGCAACGCCTCTGGAACGGGGAGCAGCAAAGCCGCGCCCAAGGCCGCCGCCATAAAGGGGCCGGTGCATGGCGTCGCGGCAAAGGCGGCGAGCAATCCGGTCGCAAAGGATCCAGCGGGTTTACCGCTTTGGGTGAAGCTGAAAGATGGGAGCTCAAAAATGCCAGCGAAGTTCGCGGTAATGATCGCGGCCAGCACCAACAGCACAATCACAACGCTGGGCTCTTGCAGTTGGAATGCCCAGCCCACTTGCTGACCCGCGGCGCGTAACCCCAGCAAAAGCGCGCCTAGGGCCACACAAGCTATAACCACGCCAGCGGTGTAGGCGATTGCGTCGCGCTTGGCGGTTGCCTCATCGCCGCCGGCTCGCGCCAAGCTCAGTGCTTTTAAGGACAAGATCGGGAAAACGCATGGCATGATGTTCAGGATCAAGCCGCCCAACAACGCACCCAAGATCAGCGTCCACAGCGGTGGGATTACCTTCTCTTTCGGACCAGCGATCATCACCCCGTCGCTTGGCACTTCGCCAGTATCGGCTTCGAAGCGCACGCCCACGCCCGCGCCAAATGACACAATGCCGGTCACCCTTCTCGGGTCAGACTCATGGCGATATTCGCTAAGCGGGATTTCAGCGACCAACACATCGCCCGAACGCATGAAAGTCTGCGCGGCGTTGTATTTCACAAAATTGGTGACCTCGATGAAGACATGCGGATCATTGAGCTCCACACTTTCAGGCAGCGGAATGCCGATGCGCACCATCTCGCCATCGACTTCAAAGCTCGCTTTTGCATCAAGCAGCGGCGCAATCTCAGCGCGCCAGCGGGAGAAATCGCCGCCTAGCCCCACGTCCAGCCAAGCATCCTGCGGCACGCAGACACGGTCTGTGCAGGCAAGGTAGCTGACATAGGTTCGCACGGGAGGAAGGCCGGAGACCAAAGCACCGTCGGGCACTTTGACGGGCACAAGCACCGCATACTCGCCCTTATAGATGTGGTTCATCAGACCGTCTTGGTCCGGGATTTCCTGCAACATCCGCTCAGGCACGGGATAAAGCGGTTTGCCTGCTTCCCAACCGGGCGGCAGGTTGAGAACCAAGTCCATCCCCTGCCCTGCGTCGCCCGGATTGGACCAATAGCCATGCCATTCCGGGGCGCTTGGGTTAAACCGGAGCGCCAGCATCCATTCCTCGCCCGGCTTGGGCAGGCTCTCGGCCACCAACTGCACAGGAATATTGGCATCGCCATACCTTGTCTCAGCAGGCGGCGGCTCAGAGGGCTGCGCCAATACTGGTGCGCTGACAACGGCCATCATTGCGGCGAGCGCAATCAGCCATGCAGCAAACCAAAGTCTAAGATTAAGGAACATTCTTGCGTGGGACACAGCGAAACCTCTAGGGCGGACAAATGGTATTCGCAATTCCCGCGAACAAGGTGACAGATGAGCGCAACTGAATCAGAAACCCGCGATTTGCTGATCTTAGGAGGCGGCCTTGTGGGCATGACGCTGGCGCTGGCGGCGGCAAAGAAGGGTATGTCGAGCCACGTGGTGGACCGCGCGGACCCGGCTGAACTGACGAAAGAAGGCTTTGACGACCGCGCCACTGCCATTTCCACCGCCAGCTGGCACTTGTTCTCCAATATCGGAATTGCTGACGCGCTTGAGCCGTTTGCAGCGCCAATTTCCAGCATCGCTGTGACTGATCAGAACCGTCCCGGGCGGCTCGATTTCCAACCGAGCGAAGACGAAGGCACGCTGGGCCGGATGTTCCCCAACCGGCGCTTGCGCTTGGCCCTATTCGAAGCGGCTGCGAAAGAGCCGCTGATCAATTGGGTTTCGAAAGCCGAAGTGACCGAGCGCCAACGAAGCGAATATGGCGTCGCAGCGGTGCTTGGCGATGAGCGAAAGCTCAAAGGTCGCTTGATGGTCGCGGCGGAAGGGCGTCGGTCGCCGACCCGCGAAGAAGCCGGGATCACGATGGCCAAATGGGATTACAAGCACCGCGCGGTAATCGCCGGTATCACGCACTCCAAACCGCACGACCATGTTGCGTGGGAGATTTTCTACCCCGCAGGTCCCTTTGCGCTGCTGCCCCTGAATGATGATGAAGACGGCACGCACCGCTGCTCGCTTGTTTGGACTGTCTCCGAAGAAGACGGAAAAGCGGTCACGAAGCTGGGCGATCGCGCGTTTCTCGCCGAAGTGCAAAAGCGCACAGGCGATGTGCTGGGCGAGATCAAAAGCGCGGGCGCGCGCTCCTCTTGGCCATTGGGTTTCCATCACACTGCAAAGATAACAGACACCCGCCTCGCGCTGGTCGGTGACAGCGCGCACGGCATTCACCCAATTGCTGGACAAGGCCTAAACCTCGGCCTGCGCGATGCCGCCGCTCTGGTCGAAGTGCTCGCCGATGGCGCGCATATCGGGCTGGACCTGGGTGACCATCAATTGCTCAAACGCTATGAGAACTGGCGCGGGCTTGATGCCTTTATGGTGGCCTTAGCGACCGATGGATTGACGCGCCTCTTCGGCGTGCCCGGCCCTGCGGCATCGGCTATTCGACGGTTGGGCATGGCCGGGGTTCAACGATCCGGCGTGCTAAAGGACTGGTTTATGGACGAAGCGCGGGGTGTATCGGGCGACTTGCCAGAGCTTCTCAAAGCCTAACCCTAATCATCGACGGGGCTGGGTTGCGTCACCTTCTTGCCTTCGCCATCACGCAGACCGCTTTGGTCCAGCACCGCGGCTGTCTCAATATTTTCTAGCGCCGCCATCGCATCGCGAAAACGTTCGGCATCATTGATCCAGTTTTCGGCCTCTTTCGCGCCCGGCATGCCTTTCACTTCGTCAATCGCATTCTGATAGCGACCTTGCTCCAGCGCGAAGCGGGCACGTTCCAAGCGAAATTGTGGCTGCGGTGACGGTGTGCTTTTGCGGCGCACGACGAACAAAGAGCGCACTTCACCCATAAATGAGGTCCACGAAGGTCCACCTTCGTCTTCAGTGAGCTGCGGAGCCAAACCTTCGAGCCGCGCGACTAACGTGTCGAGCCTAACCGGTTGGTCGC
The DNA here is from genome assembly GCA_964580445.1 of uncultured Porphyrobacter sp. GTDB lineage: Bacteria > Pseudomonadota > Alphaproteobacteria > Sphingomonadales > Sphingomonadaceae > Erythrobacter. Next base: position 924 of record CAZOLE010000034.1, on the reverse strand, counting down.
TGCGCGAAAAGTTGATGATCGTGTTGACCGCGTTGGGACGTTCATCCCCAAATCGCAGTCGCAATTGGTCCGCGAGATAGCCTAGCTCGGCTCCACGTTCGACGGCGCGGCGGGTGGCAAATGCAATCAACAAGCCTTCTGCGCGCGCTGCATTGCCCGCCGCTGCTTGCGCCTGCAAATCAAGCCGCGCGAGCCTTTGTTCCGCCGCTGCGAGACGTTGGTCCAAGCCGCCTTGCTGTTCAGCGACCCGGGTAACTGCTTCAACAGTCTCTTCGGGATTTTCCGGATCAATCTCTTCCAAAGCATCGGCGAGCGGGGTGGGAGAGGCTTCCAATTCCAGCGTCGGCGCCGTTCCCTCGTCACCTGTCACAGCATCAGCGTCGCTCTCCTCAACCGCTTCATCGCTGGCATAATTATACCAAACAACATAGCCAGCGAGCAGACCACCTGCGCCAAAAGAGAAAAGTGCAGCCAGCAAAAATCCTCGCATTGAGGATGGCCTTTTGCGGCTTCCGTATTTTGATTCCATTTCGATCCGTTCTTAGGCCCGGCGATCAATGCCGCCATGCACCACTATTAAGTGGGCTTATAGGCACAGCTTTGCGACCATTTCCAGCAAGTCGCGGTCATTGGGAGCGGGCGAAATATGAATCGCAGCCCACCCTTCTCCCGCAGGTTCGACGATCCGTTCACCCATTGCTGCTAAAGAAATTGCTTTACGATCCAGCTCCAAACGGTTGCATTCAGACGCAAATTGCCGTGCGATTGCGCCCGAATGAAGGAGCACGATTAGGTCTTTGCCGAGCAGTTCAGAATGATGATCTAGAAAACTGCGCGATGTAATTGAGTAGACTTGAAAACGCTCAATCTCCACATCTTGAGGCGGGGTTAGATCGACAAATTCGCTGCCGACCAAGCGCATCA
>CAZOLE010000033.1:0-11097 GCA_964580445.1 uncultured Porphyrobacter sp. | reverse complement strand
TCGCGGATTGAGTTGATGATCGCAGCCCATGGTCCGGGTGCTTTCGTTGTGATGTCAACGTCCAGCTCTGGATCATTGGTATGACGATGATGATCGAGATGCGTCATGCGCAATAGTTGAAAAGGCTGGATGATCATCCAGCTTGTCGCATGGCCGACCAACTCGTTCAGCCAGCGCAACTTCGTGCCGGGACGCGCGATAATATCGTGCTGCGCTTCGTGAGTTGGCAAATAGACGAGCGCTAGATTGACGAGGGCAATCGGAAACGCAGCCCAAAGCGGCAGCACACCAGTGAGAGTCAAAGGCCAAAGGCTGAGCCAAACCGCGAGGTTTCCAAAGGCCCAGAACACCGCGATCCAAGGCACCTTGCCTGAATGCTTGCGTGCGATGCGTCGCTCGAGCTTGCGCAATTCAGCGTCGGACAGATCGCTCAAATCGGCTGGAACAATGGAACCTTGCGCGTTCATAGCCACCGTCCAGTGACGGTCGCGACCAGTCCCCATGCCCCTCCAACGATCAGCGCGAATGACAGATGCGGCAGTTCGAACGGAGCTGATACGCCCAGCGCGGCCATGCTTTGCGCGATCACCGGCACCAGAAAGGCGAATGCAAAGATCAGCGGCAGTGCTGCGTTAATGGCTTTGAGCGCTTGTTCCATCTCTCACTCCTAAGAAGGTGGATAGCAGATCAACACTGACATGGAAAAGCGAACACTAAAGGGGCGGGTTGAGCCCGCAATGGTGCCTTACAAATCGCGAGCCATACACTGGCTGAATTCGTCTGAGACGTATTCGTCAAACGCCTCGCATTCCGAAAAGCCGTAAGCCTGATAAAGCGCGATGGCTGCATGAAAGGGTTCGACCCGTCCAGTTTCGAGACCAAGCCAGTTGTAGCCGCGACTGCGCGCTTCGCCGATCAAATGCTCCAACAAAGCACGCCCTGCGCCTTTGTCGCGATAGGCGTCTGAGGCCCGCATGGACTTTAGTTCACCGCGCTGACCGTCGAGCGCTTTGAGCGCTCCAACTGCTGCTAGGGCATCTCCTTCGCGCACAGCAAAGAAGGTGACATCGGGTTCGCGCAACCGTTCGGGCGGCATCGCATGCACTTTGCAGGCAGGTGACGATGCATGCATTTCGACCAAATGTTGGCGCAAAAGATCAAGCACATCTGCGCCCATCAGATCATCAGGCGAGATGGAATACTGGATCACGCGTGCTTATCCGCCTTGCGTTTGCCAAAGCGCATATCGCCTTCAAGCTTGGCGCGCAGTTGTGCATAGAAGGCTTCGAGAAACGCGCGTTCATCGCCAGAACCCGGATCCCAGCCAACTTTGCGGCAAATTGCATCATGCACAGCAAAGACCGCATCGTCTTGCCCTTCGCGCAGGACGCGCTCGAGAGTCTGTAACTCGTGCTCGCCATAGATCGACAGCTCTTCGTCGCCGAACTGATAGCGCTGCCCGGTGACATTGCTTTCGCTCGAAGCGGTTGCCGCGCCTATGGTTGAGATTGCTTCGGCCAGCTTTGTGCGCGGCGCTTCGACCACCCAAGTGCCGGCAATAATGTCGCCCGCACGAAGCCGGTCTTTGTTGAGCAGCGGAATAGCGACGATAACCATGAACCACACCAAACCAGCCAACCCGAAGTTACCCATCTGGCCGCTTGGCGCCTGTGTCAAAAACACAAGCGGCATGAATAGCTCAATATCTCGGACCAAATTGCGAGCGATCACCGCTTCAGGGGTCAGGCGTCCACCATCGCGTGCGGCCACGCGAATACCAACAATCCGCTTTCCTAAAGTCGCCCCTCGTGGCCCAAGCTCAAGTCCCATGAAATAGAAATAGCGCGCTAGGAACATGACCAAGACAATGATTATGATCATGAATGCGCCTGCGCCCTTCACGTTCTCCTCAGCGCCTTGAGCAATGTCATCTAAGAGACTGCCCGCGATCGAGTAAAAGACTATGACGAAAAGCATCAGGCCGAGATAAAGGATCACAAAGTCGAGCAGCAGAGCTCCGAACCGTGAAGCGCGCGATGCGACGGTGATAGGCACGGCTATGCCTTCTGGGGTAATCAGGGTGCGCGCACGATTGCCGGCGCGGCTATTGGAAGCGGGCGCGGGCGGTTCTTGGTCGCTCACCGGGACAGAAGCTGCGGGAATGGTCATCCGTCCTCCTCGATCCGGCGAGGGCGATAGAGGAAGAAGTAGGCCAGCCAGAAGATCAGGAACCCGCCGCCGATCATAAACCGGCTTTCTGCGCCCGGCACCAATTGACGCGGGAATGCCTCAAGCAGTGCCGCGACCACCATCATCAAAACCACGCCGACCATAACGATGGCCCCGCGTCGCCCGCTTTCTGAGGCGGCCTCGAGCACCGTTTTGTCACCTGGAAACGCCATTGATCGACCGATATGCATACCCGCTGCACCGGACAGGATAATGGCGAACAATTCAGTTGTGCCGTGGACGCTTAGCCACGCAGCAAACTCCCATTCGAGGCCTTGACCTGCGAACAGCCACATCATCGCACCAAGCACCGCAAAGTTATAGACGAGTAGCATCAGCGACGGGATGCCGAACGCAAAGCCCAATGCAAAGGCGAGAATCGAGACGCCCGCATTGTTGCTAAATAGACTGGCGGCAAAGACAGATAGCTCGGCGTTCTTATCTGTTTGCGTACCGAGCGTTTCAAGCAATTGTTCTCGGCTTGCGCCGGGCACCCGGGTGTCCTGAAACCCCGAAGGAACGAGCCGATAATACCAATCTTGATCTTGCACGACGAGGATCCAGCCGACAATCGTGCCCGCAACACAGACAAATACAGCGATGCAGATGTCGAGCCAAATCTCTCGCACCGCGCGGCTCCAACCGCCGCGGAAGAATTCCTTCAACCAGCCAAACAGCCCTTTGCGTGGACCGTAGACCTGGAACCAAGCGCGTTGGACTAAGCTCTCCAGATAGGTGAGTGTCGCAACGTCCAATGACGTTTCACGCGCGACCGACAGGCTTGAGGCGGCTGTGCGATATAGAGTGGGCAAGGCCAGCAGTTCATCATCATTCACACGGGGCAGTCCCCCGCGCTCCATGCGTTTGATGATATCTTCAAGCTGTCGCCAATCACCTTCGCGTTCCAGCCGGAAACGGTCTGAGCGTAGGGCAGCGCTTTCAATATCAGCGGGCGCTTCGATCGCACCGCGCCCGAACAGGTTAGAAAACTTCGGAGCCTTCATCCAATGGCCTCCGAGTTCTTGATGACGAGATAGCGGTCAATCAATTGATAGCCGATCTTCTCCCAAGGTGCTTCGATCACATCGACACCCATGCGCCGTAACCTTTGGAGCACAATGCTGCGTTGATGCGCGAGCGTATCGGCGGTGACGGAGCGCGCAAGCGTTGCGATGTCGCTTGGCTCTTCGTCAATAAAGGTCTCTAGCTCGCTGTCTGAAATGGTGACGAACAAGACTAAGTGTTTGTCGACCAGCCGCCCGATGCTTTCGACCATCAATTCGGCTTGTGTTGGGTCCGTGAAATCGGAGAATAGAACGATGAGCGCACGGCGTTTGAGCTTCGCTGTAAGCGTCGCGAGCGCGAGAGTGAAATTCGGTTCTGCGCTGGTGTAGTCGAGACCAGCCGCGGCGCTTTGAAGCCGGTGAAAAGCGCGCGCGTCATGGATGAAAGGCGTCATCACCTGAGGGCGTTGAGAAAATCCGAACAGCGACACCTTGTCGCCGCCCTTTAACGCCACATAGGCGCAGGTGAGCGCAGAGGAGACTGCTCGGTCGATGCGCGGCATGCCGTCTACTGGTTCGCACATGGCCTGCCCGCAATCGAAGGCAAAGACGATTTGGTTGTTGCGCTCGCTCTCATTTTCGCGCGCATAAAGGTGGATATGCCGGGCACTAGCTTTCCAGTCGATCCGGCGACGGTCCATGCCTGCTTCGTACTCAGAGAGCGCTTCGAATTGCGTGCCTTGGCCGCGAATGCGCCGCGCAATAAGGCCGGTTTGCGCGTCGCGGAGGAATGTTTGCAATTCCTTGCTGCGCACTGGTGAGAGATCAGGCCAGATCCGCACTTGATCATCCAGCGCGCCGGCGACTTGCCGGGATCCCAGACCTAACGGCCCGGTCCAGCGCAACCATGCGCGGGTGACATCAGCGGTTCCGCGCCGTTCGGGATGGGCAATATGCTCGCCGCGCTGCACTTTATCAAAGCGGCCTTGCTCTAAGGTGAAACGCGCCGTCCCTTTGTCCCCTAGCCGAGGGTCAAATTCGAGCGCTCCTTCGGCTTTTGAAACCGAACCCACGCCCAGTTCTGCCTGCATCGACAATTCTGTAGGTTGACCGACTTCGGTGTCCGCCGGAATGAACACCCGCCAGTCTGCGCATTTGCCTGCGAGCAGGGCGTCAAACAGAACCAGCGCGATCAAGGCAGCGGCAGCCACCGGCGCTGCAATCCACAGGCCCGGCTGCATGGCCGCAATGACAACAGCAATCGGAGCAAACCCGGCGATCAGCCAGGCGGCACGTTGGGTCGGCACAATAGGAAAGGCAGGGAGATTGCGCAGGTTCATAGGGTTTAGCGCGGTGCCTCTGTGCTTTCTACCAATTCGGCGACGAGTGCTTCGATATCGCGGCCTTCGATTTCAGCAGCGGGGCTAAGCGTTAGGCGATGTCGTAGCACTGGTACTGCGAGTGCTTTTACATCGTCAGGGATTGCATAAGCACGCCCTTGCAGTGCGGCTCGAGCGCGCGCAGCGTTTGCTAGCATTACTGCTGCGCGCGGGCTTGCACCCACCGAAAGCTCGGCATGGTCGCGGGTCGCACGCACCAGTCGCACAACATATTGGGTGATGTCTTCGGCAACCGTGACGTGGTCCAAAGCCGCGCTCGCAGCAATCAGTTTCGTCGCATCGGCAACCGCCGTTACGCCCAAGTCGGACGGATGGGTCGGCCCTTGGCGTTTTCCGTAATCGGTGACGATCCGTGTCTCTTCGGCTTCGTCGGGGTAGGGAACCAACAGCTTGAACAAGAAACGGTCCAATTGCGCTTCGGGAAGTGGATAGACGCCTTGGTTCTCAATCGGGTTTTGTGTCGCGATCACCATAAAACGCGGTGGAAGCGCGTGCGTCTCTCCATCGAGAGTGACCCGGCGTTCCTGCATCGCTTCGAGCAACGCGGCTTGCGTCTTTGGCGGCGTGCGGTTGATCTCATCGCCAAGCAGCAATTCGCAGAAGATCGGCCCGCGTGTCAAAGTGAACTGGCTCGTTTGAAAGTTGAAAAGGTTTGAACCCAAAATATCACCCGGCAGCAGATCCGGTGTGAATTGAATCCGGCCAAAATCGAGCCCAAGCGCGGTCGCAAAGCTGTTTGCAAGGAAAGTCTTTGCTGTTCCCGGTGGGCCTTCCAGCAAGACGTGGCCTTCGCTGACCATCGCGACCAGCAATTGTTCGACCATGTCATCTTGCCCGACAATGGCCTTAGCCACTTCTGCACGGATCGCATCCGCGAGTGTCCGCAGATCTTCAAGGCTCATCGCGCCCTCAGCCGGGCCAGTGCCCCCAGCGTCTTTATCCAAAGCGGTGCTCATTTGCTCACTTTCCCTTCAAGCTCTTTTAGCGCTTTTGCAGCGCGTAGAATGTCTGCGGATGATGTCGCATTGCGCAGCCTTGCTGCACGTTGCGAAAACGGTTCTTCTTCTGGCAATCGCGTGGCCAGTGCATTGTCTATGCCTTCGATATCGGGCCGGGTCAGTCCCAGCGCGTCCGCCATGCGCCGTTCGGCAAGATCTGCGTATGGATCGGCCAAAAGCCGCATGCGGCCCGCGCGCACGACCAGTCCGGCGCCATTGGTGACCAGTTGCGATTTGCCAAAGGCGATCTTTGGGCCGTTGGCCAAGGCCGGGCCAAACCGCTTGAAAGCGCGCCAGCCGATGATGAGCATCGCCATGATTAGGCACAAGGTCGCAGCAAGGAAAGGTGGACGAAATGCGAGAGTAAGCAGATTCACTGTCCCGCCAAGTCCGTTCATCGTCACGTCGAACGTGATAGTTGCACCTTCCGAATGGCCAGCGATATCGACGAGTTCGACTGCCATAGCCGCACGGCCCTTGTCGGCTAGACCGTAATTGTTGATGAGATCAGGTTCGAAAATGAAGGTGACCGGCTCGGTGTTCGTGGTGTCACCAAATTCGCTTATGTTGTAGAACTGCACTGCAAGCGCGCGAGCATTGTCATCAATGATTAGCGTTTCTCTATCGGTATTGGTTTGCGCCTCAGCCCCTGCGACTTTGTCTTCGGGAAGCTTACCTGACGCGCCTTGCCCTGACCAATTGGTCGGTGCTTCCTCTTGAACTGCAGCTTCGAACGCGTAGTGATCGTCTAATTCCGAGAGCCACTTTGGTGATCGAGCGCCTGCTAGCGTGACCCATCCATCTTCGATTTCACCTTCGACTTGGCTTTCGATTAACTCGGGAAGTTGATAAGCTATCCACTTCGGGACGATCACCAAAGTCGGCCCGATATAGGCCCGCTTGCGCAGGATTTCTGAGAGCTCATCCGGGTCTTGGAATGCGGTGGGCGTGAGCACTAACAACCCATAGCTATCCATCCCACTTTCTTCGCGCGAAACGTTGACTTCGTAACCTTCAGCTTCAAGCAGTCGGGTTATCCCAGCGTAACCGTTTAGGCCGGTTGCATAAGCATGCCCCCCGCCATTGTTGTCATCACCGCCTGTGTCGCCTGCGCTGAGGAAATACAGCATCGCGATAAAGGCGACAAAGCCGATCACGACCATACCGATCACGGCCGCGCGGTTGAATGGTGAAGCGCGTCTGCCTGTTGCCCCCAACTCGCTCATGTGATGGCAGCTCCTTGGCCGATCCGCTGAAGCGCGAAATCGGCATAGGCGGAACGCGCCGCTTCCCAATCGGACCGGTCAAGTGAGCGCAGCGCAAATAGGCTGCGTTCAACCCGTTCGGCGATCACGCGGAAGGCTCCGCGCGCGGCTTCGGATAAAGCGGGAAGGGCGGCCAGTTCGCGCGCTGTGCTGGAGGGTTCGACCCAATCGGGCCGCGCCGTTGCGATCTGGCTAACGCTGCGTTTGAGCAGCAAATGCGTGGCTTCATCAAAATTGCCCTGAGCCGCCAGGCGATCCGCATCTTCAAGCAAAGCGATGCTTTCAGCCCGGTCGGGCGTCCATTCCGGCTCTAATTCGGCTTCTGAGGTGGGTTTGGGCGACAGGCCAAGCGGCCCGGCCAATCGCCAGATCAGCACCACAACAAACAGCACCAGCAGCCCGATCAAGACCCATTGGAAGACCGACCAAGACATCCCCAACATATTGCCAATCGGGGAGAGCAAATCGCCAAGCCATTCGAAAAATTTCAGGAGCGCTTCCTCAAACCAGCTTGGTTCGCGTGGTTCGGGTTCGGGAAACTCAATTGGCTCAAATTGAATATCGCCGTCTTCGCGCAGTTCTTCCCAGCCATCGGGCGTGGTCAGCGCGTCAGAGTCACTATTGTCAGTCGTTGGATTTTGCACCGCATTAGTCATGCAAATACTGTGGTGGCATGGTCTTACGACTTGCGCAACCGAACAAATGCGCCGCGTTTAATTATCCGCGTGCGCGCGCTTGGGGATAGGAGCCAAGGATGCGCAATTCTTTGGAATAGAACCCGCATTCCTCCAGCGCACGGTCCACCGCCGGATCACCCGGCGCGCCGATAATGTCCGCATAAAAACGGGTGGCGGAAAAGCTTGCTCCAACCTGATAACTTTCCAGCTTGGTCATGTTGACACCATTGGTCGCAAACCCGCCCAACGCTTTGTACAAGGCGGCCGGAATGTTCTTCACTTCAAAGATAAAAGTGGTGACCGCGCTCACTTTGGCATCGTGCGTCAGGAATTTGGGCTTTTGCGAGAGGATGACGAAGCGCGTCATATTATCCACGCTGTCTTCGACATGGTCTTCGGCTATCTCCAAGCCATAAAGCTCGGCCGCGATTGCTGGGGCGATAGCACCCACCGTAGGATCGCCGTTTTCCGCAACAAATGCCGCCGCGCCGGCAGTGTCGGCATAGCTTAATGGCACAATCCCGCGTTTGCGCAGGTAATGGCGCGATTGGCCTAGTGCCTGAGGATGGCTGTAAACCGCTTCGAACGGGCCCTTGCCGATGCCCATCAGGGCATGATGAATCGGCAAGAAATACTCACCAACAATCGACAACCCGCTTTCAGGCAGCAGGAAGTGGATGTCTGCAACCCTGCCATTGTGCGAGTTTTCGATGGGGATAATTGCGCGATCACAGCGCCCATCTTTGACCGCGTCCAACGCGTCTTCGAAGCTAAAGCATGGCAATGGCAAGCAATCGGGGCACGCCTCAGTCGCGGCTCGATGAGAGTTTGAGCCCGGCGAACCTTGCACGGCAACAGCGCGCGCAGGGTCACCCTCCGCAAGACTGCGTAGCTCATTAGCGATTTCTACGGCGGGCTCAGGAAAACTTCGCATATTGCCAGCGTGCTAGTGACGCTAATCATGTGAGGCAAGTCCGCTTGCAATTGATGCACCGAATGATGACGTGTTTCGCCTTGCGCACGCGCGTGGGCGGCACTAAGGGAGCGCCGAGATGACAGAAGACAAAACATCGGAAACAGCGCCAGACGCCGATTCAGGCTCAGGCGATATGTTCAACACCGCCGCAGGCTGGGTGCTTTTCGCTGGCGTGGTGGGCCTTGGCCTTTCCATTCTCAGCGACAAGTTCTTTCACGGCTATAGCCCAGAGCGCCCTGAGAAGCTCGGTTATATAATCGAAGGCGTCGAAGAAGAAGGCGGCGGTGATTCTGGGCCCGGCCTTGGCACTTTGCTCGCTTCGGCAACAGTCGGAGATGGGGAAAAAGTCTTCGCCAAATGCCAAGCGTGCCACACGGTTGAGCAAGGCGGCGCGAATGGCGTTGGGCCAAATCTCTACGGCGTGATGGGCAAGGCGCTCGCATCGAACGCGTCTGGCTTTCGCTATTCCCCTCGGCTTTCCGAAAAGGGTGGGGAATGGACTTGGGAAGCTATGGATGCTTGGCTTGCCAGCCCGCGCGCATTTGCATCGGGTACAACGATGAGCTTTGCGGGTCTTTCCAAAGCAGAAGATCGCGCAGCGGTAATGCTCTTCCTCGAAGCAAATGGCGGTGCACCGGCGAAGCCTGCTGCTGAAGAGGAAGGCGGCGAAGAAGAAGCGGCGACGGACGGCGAAGAGGTCGCGGCCGAAGAAGCTGAGGCCGACGCTGACGAGACTGCTTTGGCTGAAGATGCGCAAAACGCTTCGGAAGAAGTCGCTGAAGAAGCGGTCGAAGGCGAAGAGTAACGCTGGATGTTAAGGGCGCTTTACTTGCGCCCTTTGAAACCCTGAGCCACCACATACCATTCTGAGGAACCCTTCCGGCTCGCCGGTGGCTTGGCGTGTTTGACGCTGGTAAAGTGCTGTTTCAGAAGGGTTAGCAACTCGCTATCGGTTCCGCCAGCGAGTACCTTTGCGATAAATGCACCGCCTTTTTCCAGCGTTTCGGTAGCAAACCATGCGCCTGCTTCCACCAAAGCCATCGTGCGTAAATGGTCGGTTTGTTTGTGACCGACGGTGTTCGCCGCCATATCCGACAACACAAGGTCTGGAGGCCCGCCCAGCGCATCTTCAAGCGCTTGCGGAGCGGCATCGTCCATAAAATCCATCTCGAAAATTGTGACGCCTTCGATTGGATCGGTCGGCAAAAGGTCAATGCCGACCACTTCGGCTTTTGGCGCTTTTGCGCGAACGACCTGGCTCCACCCACCCGGCGTAATTCCAAGATCGACAACCCGCTTCGACCCGCGAATAAGTCCGAACCGTTCGTCCAACTCGATCAGCTTGTAAGCCGCGCGGCTGCGATAGCCATCGGCTTTGGCTTGTTTGACATAGGGATCGTTCAACTGCCGCTCCAACCAGCGGGTTGAGGAGGCTGTGCGCTTTTTCGCCGTCTTCACACGTCGATCAGGGTTACGGCCAGAACGCGTCATGCTTCCGGTTCGCCGCCGCGCAATTGCTGCAAAGCGCGTTCGCTTTGACGTTCTGCTGCCATCAGGCTGCGCAAGATACCTTCGCGAATACCGCGATCCGCTACACCCAACCGTTCGGCAGGCCACAGATCCAATATCGATTCTAAAATGGCGCAACCCGCCACCACCAAGTCAGCGCGATCCTGTCCAATACATGGCAAAGTGCTGCGTTGACCAGCCGACATGCTTGAAAGATCAGCGCTGATTTGCCGCATACTCTCAGATGGAACGATCAATCCATCAACTGCTTTTCGATCATAGTGCGGCAGTTCGAGATGCAAGCTGGCAAGTGTGGTCACAGTTCCGCTGGTGCCAAGCAGGCGAATATCATCACACGCAGCGGAATCCGCAATCCGCTCGGCAAAGGGTGCAAAGCTGTCGGACACCACTTTCCGCATTTCGGCATAACGATCCGAGCGCGCCTGTGTCGAACCACCTTTGCGTTCGACCGTGTCTGTCAGTGAAACAACGCCCCATGGGACACTTTGCCAATCCAAAATGCGCGGAATCTTACCGCCAGGTTCAAGCAACACTAGCTCGGTTGACCCTCCGCCAATGTCAAAAATAAGCGCTGGGCCTTCGCCACCTTCCAAGAGGATATGGCAGCCCAAGACCGCCAGCCGGGCCTCTTCTTCAGCGCTGATAATATCCAGCGCGATGCCGGTTTCTTGCCGTACTCTTTCGATAAAGGCCGGCCCGTTCGACGCTCTGCGACATGCTTCGGTTGCGACAGAGCGTGCTAAGCGGACATTGCGCCGCCGCAGTTTGTCAGCGCAGATCATCAAGGCATTGAGAGTTCGCTCCATCGCGTCATCAGACAGCTTTCCGGTGCTGGCCAAGTCTTCGCCCAGCTTCACCACGCGGCTGAACGCGTCGATAACGGTGAAGTCACGATTTCCTGATGGACGTGCGATCAGAAGGCGGCAATTGTTGGTGCCCAGATCGAGCGCCGCATAGGCTTCGCCGGGCTTTCTCGCGCCTTTGCGCGGCGGGAAGCCATTCGCAGCATGCGCAAAGG
>CAZOLE010000032.1:0-11138 GCA_964580445.1 uncultured Porphyrobacter sp. | reverse complement strand
ATGAAAAACCGTTTCTGGCGCATCGACCACCGCCCTGAGGGCAACCAATTCACTGACGCATTATCGCTGGTCGAAGGGGATTTGCCAGAGCTTGCAGAAGGCGAAATCCGCATTCGCAACGCTATGTTGTCGATGGATGCCGGAACGCGCATGTGGCTGACCGACCGCGAAGATAGCTACCAGCCACCGCTTCCCTTGGGCGCTCCGATGACCGGGTTGGTCGTCGGCGAAGTTCTCGCCTCGCGGGCCGCTGGGTTTGCCGAAGGAGATTTGGTCAGGGCTTTCGGGATTTGGGGGGAGATCAGCCAAGTTGATGCGACGATGAGCGGCGCGATCCAGCTCGATCCTGCGGTGGCGGACAAACGCGCATGGTTTGGCCCGCTCGGCATGAATGGATGGACCGCGCTTTGGGGGATAGCAGAGACCGCTGCCGCCAAGGCGGGAGAGCGAGTGCTCGTTTCTGCCGCTGCGGGTGCAACCGGAGTGTTGGCGATTCAGGTGGCAAAACTTATGGGCTGCGAGGCCTGGGGCATAGCTGGTGGTGCTGAGAAATGCCGCTACCTCACCCAAGAGCTTGGGATCGCCGGTGCGGTCGACTACAAAGCCGGCGATGTAGGCGAGCAGTTTGACAAGCTTCTGGGCGAGAACATTGGCGGCGCGCAAGGCGGCGGGTTTGACGTCTATTTCGACAATGTCGGCGGCCCGATGCTTGATGCGGTGCTGACCCGCATGAACTATTATGGTCGTGTGCCAGTGTGTGGGTTCATGTCCGACTACGGCAATGACACGAAAACAGCACCAAGTGAATTCAGCCAGATTCTGGCGCGGCGCCTTCGCGTTGAAGGCTTTTTCAGCCTCGACTTCATGGATCAAGGTGAGCGATTGACCGCCCAGCTCAAAGAATGGCTCGATGCTGGTCAACTCATCATGCCTTATGACGTGACCCAGGGGCTTGAAAACACCTTGAACGCCTACGTCAAACTGTTCACTGGCGGCAATATTGGCAAAGTGATTGTGGAGCTCGAGCAATGAATGGAAGTCTTGAAGACCGCGAAGCAATCCGCGATGTGATCGCCGCCTACGCCCATGCGCTGGACCGTCGGCGCTGGAACATTATGGACAAGCTGTTTCACGATGATGCGCAATTCCAATTCGGTAGTGTCCTCGGGGATTGGCGCAGCTTTGTAGAGCAAGCGAGCGCTATTTTGGGCGCGTGTGAGCAAACCCAACACCACCTTGGCCAAGTGATGTTCGGCTTTGAAAACGATCACATCTGCCACACGGAGACCTATCTGACCGCCACGCATGTAATTCCGGCGGATTACTCCATCCCCGATGTCTTTCCCAACCGTGGTCGGCGTTACCATGTCATTATCGCCGGTCGGTATGTCGATCGCTTTGAAAAACGCGGCGGTGAATGGCGTATTGCGCAGCGCACTGGCCTGTACGATTGGCGCGAATGCCGAGAGATTGACAATGAGGGCATGACGGACCCGCCCGAGGGTTCATTTGGTTCTCATGACGAGAACGACCCTTCGACCCCGGCCGCAGCGCACTGGCTGGGCTAGCGCCGGATTGCAAACACGCCCGTCATAGTCGCGACCGGTTCGGCTCCATCCGCGCCCACGCAAAGGATTCGGCCCGACGTGTAAGCGGTTCGTCCGCCGATCCGGTCAATCTGCACGTCCGCTTCGAGCCATTCATTCAACCGCGCCGCGCGCAGGTAATTGACCTGCAACGCTATCGTCGACGGCGCCAAACGTGGCCGCTCGGCGTCGTAAACAGCATGGCTTAGCGCCACATCGGCGAAAGTGGAAATTGCTCCGCCATGGGCGGTGTCCTTATAATTGATGTGATGGGTGCAAATCCTCAACCCCATCAGCAACGGCGCCGCTGTTCGCGGCTTGAAGAAATACGGTCCCCCGTGATCCAAAAAGCCGGATGTGAATTGGGCCGGCTCGAAGCCGTCAGGCAGTGTCGGTTCGCTCATTTTTGGACCCTTACTGCAGGGACTCGATTCACTCACGCTATGAAATGTGCCAATCCAATTGAAAGCACTCTCGTCGTAGGCACACCGCATGACATCTCAAACCGCATCTAGCCTCATCACCTTTATCGATAAAGTGCGCGATCATGCCAGCAATGCGGGCGCGAGCGCGGCCTTCACATTTGGCGAAGAGATCTTCACCTTTGCGCAGCTTGACGAGGGGGCAAACCGTGTTGCCCATGGCCTGAGGTCGCTGGGCGTTGGCAAAGGCGACCGAGTGTCCTTTATCGGTAAGAACCATCCGCTCTATTTTGAGGCGCTGTTGGGAGCCGCAAAGATTGGCGCAGTGATGACGCCGGTCAATTGGCGGCTCGCCGCGCCCGAAGTCGCCTTTATTCTGAGCAATTGTGAAGCGAGCGTGGTGTTTATCGGCGAAGGCTTTGCCGATATTCTCGACAAAGCGCGCGGTGACGCGCCAAGGGTTGAGCACGTCATTGGTATCGACGCACCTGACTGCTCCGGAAACGACTATCGCACTTGGCGCGATGGTTTCCCCGCCGATGATCCAGACGCTGGCATTGGCCTCGATGATGACGCGCTGCAACTTTACACATCGGGCACAACTGGTCGGCCCAAAGGTGCGGTGATGACTCACGGTTCGCTGCTTTACAGCCTCGACCCCGATAGCCACGGCGATAATCTTCGCGATTGGCAGGAAAAAAGCGCTGGCGATGCGCTACTTGCCATGCCGTGTTTCCATATTAGTGGGTCAGGCAATGGTCTTGTGTCGATGATCGCTGGCACCAATTCGATCGTGCTGCCCGAATATGACCCGACGCAGGCGCTCGACCTGATCGAGGAATACGACATTTCTCGGTTGTTCTTGGTACCAGCCGCGATCCAAATCCTGCTCAACCATCCGCGCGCCAAAGACGTCGACTTTAGCGGCCTTAAACACATCACTTATGGCGCGTCACCCATCCCGCTTGAGCTAATGCGCGAGGCGATGGATGTGATCGGCTGCGGCTTTATTCAGATGTACGGCATGACGGAGACCAGCGGCACTATCGTTGCGCTCGATCCGGAGGATCATGTCCCCGAAGGCTCGCCAAAAATGCGCAGCGTGGGGACGCCACTTCCCGGTGTCGAAATCAAAATTATCGATGCTGATGGCAATCTGGTTCCGACCGGCGAAGTGGGTGAGATTGCGACGCGATCCAACCGCAATATGAGCCGTTATTGGAACAATCCGGAAGCCACCGCTGAAACCATTGATGCCGATGGATGGCTGCGCACCGGCGATGCAGGTTATCTCGACGAAGAGGGCTATCTCTATATCCACGATCGGGTCAAAGACATGATCATATCGGGCGGTGAAAACATCTATCCCGCCGAGGTTGAAAACGCGCTTTATGCCCACGCCAAAGTGGCTGATGTCGCCGTGATCGGCATTCCGCATGAAAAGTGGGGCGAGGCGGTCAAAGCCTGCGTGGTGATCAAAGAGGGTCAAACGCTAAGCGAGGCGGACCTGATCGCCCATGCGCGCGAGCATATTGCAGGCTACAAATGCCCCAAGTCTGTCGACTTCATCGAGGCTTTACCGCGCAACCCGTCTGGCAAGATCCTGCGGCGCGAGCTGCGCGCACCCTATTGGGAAGGCAAGACCCGCGCGGTGAATTAGAGTGGGCGATCGGAACCGTCCCGTTCGTCAGCTTGCCTATTATGTGCCTGATATTGACGCCGCGGCGCGCGCCCATTCCGCCGCCTTTGGCTCTGGCCCCTTCTTCGTGCTGCGCAATATCCAACTGAAAAGCACTTTGCATCGCGCGCAGGCGCGCGAATGGGTGCATTCCTCGGCCTATGGACAATCGGGTGATGTGATGATCGAGTTTGTCACGCAGCATAGCTCTGATCCTAGCTCGATCACCGATGTCTTTCCCGCTGGATCGGGCCGCTACGGGCTGCATCATACGGCGTGTTTCGTCGATGATTTGGACATGGCCATTAAACAATACGCAGCCCAAGGCATGCCTCTTGCACAGATGTGCGAAAGCGAAACCGGCCTGCGCTTCGCCTTTGTGGATGCGACCGCCAGCCTTGGCCATATGATCGAACTTTATGCAGCCGGCAGCGGGGTCGAAGAATTCTACGCGATGGTAAGCGAGGCTGCGCAGGGGTGGGATGGCTCGGACGTCATCCGCGAATTGTCTTTGTAGCGCCGGCCTTACCGAGCCAGCTCTTCCAATCGCACCTTTTGCGCGCGGCATTCGGCGTCGGCCAGCCCGGCCACCACCGAAAACGCGACAAAACGGGCTTCGCCAAGCTCTGCCACCACATCGGCAGCCTCTTCATCGGTGATCGCAGTGTGTTCAAACGGGATCCTACGCGCATATGCGAGCATAGCCGCAGGAGCCGTGCCTTCCGGCTTGTCCAAGGGCACACCATGCACTTGCGCAACAGCGTAACGAACCTGTGCGACCAGTTCCTCCCCCAGTGCGGCGTGCGCAGCGACACGGAATGATTCAAAACCGGCGGCCAGTTGAGGCGATCCGGCGAGCGCTTGCGCGACCGGCCCGCTCATACCCGCTCTGCCGGAGCTGGCGTTGGCAAAACCGTGCGATCCATCGTCTCTGGCTCCAGTCCCATCGTGATCAGCGCCTTCGCCAGCGCAAGAAACAGCGTAAGACCAAGGCCAAGTTCCGCAATCTGTTCAGGCGCAAGATGCCGTTTGAGCGCCCGTTCGGCATCATCAGTCAAAAGCTCGGGATCGTAGATGAATGCATCAGTGAATTTGAGCACAGCCTTTTCCGCATCGGTCAGCTTATCCGAGTTTTCGTAACCCCAATCGATATCGTCAACGGTCTCTTCGCCCAACCCCTGACCCACCGCCTTGTCAAAGCGGACATTGCGGCAAAACCCGCATTCGTTCACCCGCGCGTTGCGCATGCGGGCCACCTCTTTGATCCGGGCTGAAAGCGTATCCGAGCTCCAAAAAGCGGCGTAAAGATCGCTGAATGCCTTCGCCATCTCAGGTTGGTGCGCAAGAACCGAACCCATATGCGCTGGTTCACCCGGCACTGCGGAAGATACGCGAGGAATGCTGGACATCGTTCTCTCCTATCAATCGCCTTTTACCGCGCGCACCGCCCGATTCCTCCTGCGCATTTTCGCAGGGGCCAGCCAGTCAGAGATCGTGGCACATATCTGCTCAAGAGGAGAAGACGCATGGCCGGCCAAGCAAAAGACGTAATCGAAGAATTTTGGCGCATTCAGGATGCGGGCGATTACACGAAGCTCGCCCCGCTTTTCGCCGAAGACGCTGTGCTCGAAGATCCGATCTGGGGCCGTTATGAAGGGCGCGAGGCAATCCTGGGGTTCATGACCACCATGGTGAAAGAGATGGCGGAACGCAAAATCCACTTCACCGTGGACGAAGTGTGCGGGGATGATCACGCGGTCTGGGCGCGATGGACGATGCATTCGCCCGAAGGATCGCGCGGCGGCGTAGGGATTTACAAAGTCGCAGGCGGGCAATTGACCTATTACCGTGATTACATGGACCCGCCTGCGGAGGGCTAGGTCTTGGCCAGAGGCTGGGGCGGAAACTCACGATATTCCGGATGCCCTCCAGCCTCTATCTTGAACGTGGGCAAAGGAAATTCAGGATCAGGTTCAAACATTGGCTGATCCGCCAGCGGGCTTTTCCAATCTACGATGTACGTGCGCGCTGATATGCGCCAATCATTGTCTCGCTTTTCCCATTCATCGAGATAGCGCCCACCGATCAGATCGCCCGCGATGCTGCCGTCGTCCTGCAACCGCCCACCGCCAAACACACCGTAACACTCGCTGCTCGCCGAGGTGGGCGAATGGAATTGGATCAGCGGGGTCGACAACATATGCCAACGCCGCGCCAAGCTACGCTCTGTTTCCATCACGACCGGCAGGAAATCCTCTGCACGGCCCGAAAAGAATCCATACTCAATCGCCGCATCAGGCCAATAACAGCTCGCCTGCCCGGCCTCATCGAGCCAATCGAGCGTGCGGCAATAGCGCTGGATCACATCCGCGATCTCCTGCCGATCGATCAGCTCCTGCAATTTGGTGTCCATCGCCTACCCCTCCTCAATTCGAGTATTGTCAGCCTGCACTATCAGGCCGACTCTTGGAACAAAGCGATAAGCGATAATGGGAGGAAACCATGGTCAGCGCGCCCAACATCAATCTATTCGATCCCGAACTGCAGCAATGTCCCTATGACGCCTATAGGCAACTGCGCGATGACGCACCCTTGCACCATATCGAAGGCACGGATTTCTACGTTGTAACGCGCTATGATGATGTGCGCGAAGTTTTGATGGACCCTGCGCGTTTTCCCAGCGCACCTGCCGATGGTCTGATGCGTGCCAGCCCCAACGATATCGAACGAGCCCGCAAGGTCACAGCCCGGTTTAAAGAGAAAGGCTGGCTGCCCGCGCCCACCTTAAACGGGCGCGATGATCCCAATCACAAACAAATGCGCGCCATGTTCAATCAGGCGTTCAAACCCTCCAAGATTAAAGAGATAGATCATGAGGTCGAACGCCTCGCTTACGATTTGATCGACGGCTTTATCGCAGAGGGTTGCTGCGAATGGGTGCGCGCGTTCTGCGTGCCCCTGCCCTTATTTATCATCGGCGAACAGATGGGCGCGCAGCGCGAAGATATGTGGCGCATCAAACGCTGGACGGACGCGTTTTTTCAACGCATCTCGATGATGCTGCCCGAAGACCAGCACCTTGAAATGGTCGACCGCGAAATCGAGGCGCAAAACTACTTCCAACCGATCTTTGAACGCTTGCGCGAAAGCCCAGATGACAGCCTGATCAGCGCACTTGTAAACACCGTTATCGAGGAATGGGGCCGCCCCCTAAACGACAACGAACTGCACGCGGAAATGATGGCGGATACGTTTGTTGGCGGCTCAGAAACCACCACCAACGCGCTGGCGGCTGGGATGAAGCTGTTGATCGAGAACAAGGATGTCTGGCGTCAACTCAAATCCGATCCCAACCGCTATATGAAGACCTTCGTCGAAGAGGTCGTGCGGTTGGAAAGCCCAGTGCAAAGCCTGATGCGTTTTACCCACAAGGACGTGGAATTGGGAGGGGTAACAATCCCGGCGGGTTCGGCGATCAACATTCGTTTCGCCGCGGCCAACCGCGATGAACGCGCTTTTGAATGCCCTGAAAAATTGGATCTGGAACGCCCTAAAGCGGGCTCTCACATGGGTTTTGGTTCGGGCACACATCATTGCCTCGGCGCGCCTCTCGCTCGGCGCGAACTGATCTGGGGCTTCACCGCCGTTGCCGATCGGTTTGAGGATATGCACTTTGCCGAGGGTAAGAACGATTTTACTTACCACCCGCACTTTCTGCTCCGCTCTTTGAAAGAGCTTCACATAGAGTTTGAACCAAAGAAACAGTGATCTAGGCGTTAGCCCGAGCGGCGCTGCGCCCAGCGATATACCCGAATGTAAGCGCCGGGCCGAGCGTCCCCCCTGCTCCGGCATAGATGCCACCGGTTGGACACGCGATTGCATTGCCCGCACCGTAAAGGCCGGGAATGGGCTGGCCATCATGGCCCAAAACTTGCGCATTGGCATCGGTGCGCGCACCGCCATTGGTGCCCAACAAGCCCATTCTGATTTCGACTGCATAAAACGGCGCTTTCGCAACCGGTCCAAGCGTGACCTTCGCGCCCTCGCATGAGCGGTCGCCATAGAAATGATCGTAAGCGCTCGTCCCGCGCGCAAAATCGGGATCATGGCCCGCTTCTGCGTGGCTGTTGAACCGAGCTACTGTCTCGGCAAGCGCATCGCTCGCAAGTCCAAGCTCGCCAGCCAACGCATCGAGCGTCTCGGCACGCACCACCCATTCGGGCACAGGTTGACCCGGCAAGCGCGGCCCAATTGGATAGCGTTCGACAAAATCTGCATCGAAAATCAGCCATGCCGGCAAATTGGGATAGTCATAGGTCTGCGGGTCAAATTGGTGAAAGGCCCCGGCAAGCGCGGAGTAATTCGCCGCTTCATTGCAGAAGCGCTTTCCTGCGCGATTGACCATGATCGAATGCGGCACTGTTCGCTCGATTAGAACCGGCGTTGCGCGCGCTTCTCCGCCCGGCCACGGCGCGTCAGGAAGCGTCAGGGTCGGTGCCCACCACGCTTGGGTCATATTGCCAAGTTTCGCGCCGCTTTCCATCGCCAGTGCCAAGCCTTCGCCTTGCGCGGTTGGCGGACTGGCAGGCGCATCCATAGGCCCACGCAAGAAAGTCTGACGTTTGTCCTCATCCCACTCAAACCCGCCAGTGGCAAGGATGACCCCGCTGCGCGCAGTGAGCGTTAGCTCGGTGCCTTTCTGCACCGCTTCAAACCCAGTAATACGATCACCATCCCGGATTAACCGCTTTGTCTCGACATTCAGCATCGGCTCAATACCGCGAGCCAGACATGCTTTGAGCAACCGCCCGATCATCGCTTGGCCAAAGCCGCGCTCGCTATTGGCCATGCGGCGCTGCAATTCGGCCGGCGGAACAACGCCGCTGCCGCCGCCCAATGGGGTCTCGCGCAGCATCATCGGCTTAGGCTCTTCAATCGCGGTGATCCTGCCTGCCCATTCGCCCAATTCGCCAAGCGCGAACAGATCATGGTCAAGCGCTCTACCGCCCTCTGGCTTGGCCCCGGGTCGGTCGAGATAATAGTCGGGATACCCATCGAGCAGTGCAACTTTGAGTGCTTCGATCTCTTCAAGAAATCCGAGCGCCTCCGCGCTGCGATCGACAAAGGCTTCGAGCGTTGGGGCGTCTAAGTCGCCGTGGTCCAGCGCCCGGAAATAGGCGAGTGCCTCTTCGCGGCTATCGCTCATCCCGGCGGCTTGTTGGCGTGGATTGTTGGGCGCCCAGATCACGCCACCAGACACAGCGCCAGTTCCCCCGATACGATCAAATCGCTCGACCAACGCAACGCTGGCACCGGCTTCATGCGCGGCAAGCGCGGCGGTCATCCCTGCCGGGCCACAGCCAAGAATAATAACATCACATTCCATCATCTCACACGCGGCTAAAGCCGGCCCTCCCACCATGCAGGTATGGTCAGCGCAAAGCGTTCCTGTGCAATCCTTTGATCTTCGCTCGCATCATCCGGCAAAGGTGGGTCCTCAGTGGGTGGCAGGTCTCCACCGGCGCCTTTGACCGGGTCGAGATATTCTAGCCGGATGTCTTCGATCACCGCGGCAAAATCATGCCCTTCGTGATAGTCAGACATCTGGTGCTCATAGAACGCCCATTTGTCTTTGAATGAGAGCAGGCAGTACCAAAAATTCTCGGTTTGCCCTTTCCAATATTCGTAGCGCAGCACGCCCTCTTCTTCCTTGAGCGTGCGCGAGACCATGTCCTTGGTTATCGCCTCAAACTGCGCTTCACAGCCGGATTTGATACGAATATGCGCGAGCAATGTAGTCATCAGGCAGCTCCTGTTGCTGGCTTGAAATTCAGATGCAGCTGATTGAGGCCAAGCATGATGCCGGGCTGGTGCAAGAAATCATTCCCATCGGCGAAAGAGACTGCCTCCAACCTCTCACACAGACGCTTCCAAGCAATCATCTGTTCCACGCGGGACAAGGTTGCGCCGGGGCAGGAACGCAAGCCTGCAGAAAAGGCCAAATGACGGGTTGGCGCCTTACGATCGAGCTTCAAATCGTTGACCTCGTCAAACGCCTCTGGGTCGATATTGGCCGCTCCGAAACGCATATGCAGCAGCGAACCTGCGGGCACTTCGACACCTTGAAACACTTCGTCTTGCGTCGTCACCCGTGTCGAAAGCCCTTGGGTGGGAGAGCGCAATCGCATGCCTTCTTCTACGAACACTCTAATGCGCGAAGGGTCGCCCTTAAGCTGAGAAAAGATGGTGGGGTTTTCGCACAGCAATTGGGCTTGCTCAGCGATCGCGTATTGGGTGGTTTCCAAACCCCCGATCAGCATCGCGTAAACCACACCATTGACTTCGTCATCAGTAAGCTTGCGATCAATCGGTGAGTAGTGAACCTGCGTGAGAAAACTCACCATATCATCGCTCGGATTGGCGCGCTTTTCGCGCGTTTTCTCGGCTACATAATCGGAAAAACCATTGAGAATACGATGCTGCTCCTTCGCTTCCTCAGAGGTGATAATGTTGCGATGCCCTTTGCCATGGACAAAGGCAAAAACTTGCGCGTTGCCCCATGCTTCGAGTTGCGGGATGTCTTCCAACGGAAAGCCCAAAACCGATGCCATGGTTCGCTGGGGCAAGGGCCGCGCAAATTCCGCGACGAAATCGATCGGACCATCGCGCGCGATCCAAAGATCAATCAGATCATCGACATGGCGCAAGATCATCTCTTCATGGCGCGTGGCACCGGGGCCAACCCACGGATCGGTTAGCTCTTTTCGATGCGCGCGCCAGGATGCTTCGTCGCGGCGCAAAGTCGCCGCTGAAGCGATCATTGCGTTGACATTCGGAACCTCAAATGGTGGCACGTCCGCATTGGCGACAGATTCCACGGCCAACATCATCGTCGGCTGGAACCGAGCCCAATCACGCACGACGCGATTAATGTCCTCATGCTTCGTTAGAATGTACGCGTCCGTGCCGGGCAAAAGGCCCTCACCTTCGATCCGCATAACCGGCGCTTGATCGTGCAAGATCGGATAGGCCGCGTACCAGTGCTCTTGCGCGCCAGGCCCAAAAAGGTCGATTTCGTTCAGTGAATGGGGGCAGCCCACACCCGCCGCACCGTCTTTATCCTGACCATTCATCACATTCTCCGCCTCGGACGCAGTTGAGGCGCCAAACGTCGCGAGGGCAATTCGTCATTTTAGCAAGGTGCGCAGCGCAAGGTTGCTCGCTAGGTTTCGTCTTAGAGGAGAGCAAAGATGAAACTCGAAGGTAAAGTCGCAGCGATCACAGGCGGGACAGCAGGATTGGGACGCGGAATCGCGGAAAGCTATCTTGCCGAAGGCGCCAAAGTCGCGCTCTTCGCACGCAACCCAGACAAAGGTGCGGCGGTGCTGGAGCAGTTGGGGGCAGGCGACCGGGCGATCTTTGTCGCTGGCGATGTGATGAACCAATCCGACG
>CAZOLE010000031.1:3389-11197 GCA_964580445.1 uncultured Porphyrobacter sp. | reverse complement strand
GTGGAAGGGTGGCAAGAACGCAGCGATCCACGCGGGGACGAATGGCCGAACATAGTCGGCGGCGGCGGGCGCGAGTTCTTTGTGCGCGCAGCAGCCCAACTGATGGATGAGCGCGGACTGGATCGCGACGCATTCGCTGCTTTGGTTCAAACCGAAGTCTTAAGAATGTTAGAAGATGAAGGCGAACCGGCAAGGGCCATCATGCCCGCTTGTTTGCTCTTGTTGGATACGCCTCCCAACTGAATTTGCCCAACTGAATTTGCGCCATTCAGCTTCAAGTCATTGAAAATGAACTAAAGCCTGTTCAACACCAAAACAGGAGGAAACTTTATGCGCGCTTATCCTATAGTCGCAGCCGCAGTGCTTGCGCTCGCCGCGCCAACTTATGCCCAATCGCAAGAAGAGGCTTCTAGCTCAGGCTCAGGCGAAGAAGCGCTGGCTGAACTATCAGACAAGCTCGCTAATCCTGAGTTTCAGGAAGAAACCGCGGCGATTGCGCAAGTTTTTGTCAGCGCCATGCTCGACCTCAAAGTTGGCCCGCTCGCAGAAGCGATGGACCGCGCAACCAATGGCCGCGGGCCGGACATTGATCCCGACGCGACACTGCGTGATCTGGCACCAGAAGCTGACGAAATTCCCGGCCAGGTCGCCCAAAACCTACCACAGGCGATGGACGCGATGAGCGCCATGACCGATGGTATGCAGACCATGCTTCCGGCCCTGCGAGATATGGCCGAACAGATGCGCGACGCGGTCAAAAACGCGCGCTGATCCCTATTCACCAACGCATCGCCGGATAAGTACGCATTTGTGCCCATGGCCATATGGACGCGGGCGCGCAAATTCGGCATGAATTTACCCGTAATGTGGCAGCTTTATCAATTCCCCCTTTGTCCCTTTAGCCGCAAGATTCGGCTGTTGATGGGTGAAAAAAACATCGCCTATGAATTGGTGCGCGAGGACCCTTGGTCTGCGTCCGATATGTTCTTCAATTTGAACCCCGCAGGACGCACGCCAGTACTTGTCGATGCCGAGCGCGAGATTGTGATCGCGGATAGCCGCGCAATCGGCGAATATCTGGAAGAAACCGTTGACCGTGCGCCGATGATCAATGGCACTGCGACAGGCCGTGCGGAGATCCGGCGCTTGACCGCTTTGTTCGATGAAAACTTCTACAACGATGTAACTGCCCCGCTCTTGTCCGAACGAATGAAGAAGCGGCTGATCCTGCGCCAACCGCCTGACAGCAAGGCTTTGCGCGTGGCGATGAAGATGGCGCATGGGCATCTCGACTATATCGACTGGCTGATCGACAATCGTCCATGGCTCGCAGGATCAACCATGAGCATGGCGGATTTGGCCGCTGCGGCGCAGATTTCTGTTGCAGATTATCTAGGCGGGATCGACTGGACTGGACACGAACAAACGCGTGGCTGGTATTCGGTATTCAAGAGTAGGCCGAGCTTCCGCCCCTTACTGACGGAGCGCATGGATGTGATCAAACCGCCTGCGCATTATGCTCTGGTCGATGGGTGAGGAAGAGAGAGTCTTTTTATTCCGCTCCATCCTGGGCGCGGCATCCTCGCTCATGCGGTTCGTCTGCAATGAACCGATAGTGCTCTCATAAAGAGGCAGCAGATGACGAATTCTGACCCAAAATCCCTAACTGAAGCCGATTGGCGCGAGCGCTTGAGCGCTGAACAGTTCCATATTTTGCGCGAAGCCGGGACTGAGCGAGCCTTTACCGGCGAATATGACAAGTTCTACGAGAACGGCGAATATATGTGCGCGGGCTGCGGTACGCGCCTTTTTATCAGCGCAGCAAAGTATAACAGCGGCTGTGGCTGGCCCGCTTTCACCAAAGCTGCCGATGAAGGCACCGTTGAAGAGCGCCGAGACACCGCGTTTGGGATGATCCGCACCGAAGTCCTTTGCGGCAAATGCGGCGGCCATTTGGGCCATGTATTTCCAGATGGCCCACCCGAAGAAGGCGGGCTGCGCTATTGCATAAATTCCGGCGCGCTAGAGTTTGCGCCTGATGACAACGAATAAATCACCTCTTTGTGCGAGAAGGCTCCGGACAAGCCTTCAGCCGCGTGTTCACGCGCGGTTAGAAGTCGCCTATGCAAGTCAAAGTCAGTTTCATGGTGCAACGAGTGATGTGACTGCGCATGTCGAGACGGGGTGACCGTATTCAGAAGAGAGGTGAACGTGGCTCGCGCCGCGCTGCCGCTGAACGTGCGGGCAACACGTCTCAGTCAAGACGCAGCAAAGGTTCCTCCAAAAAGCGGAAGAAAAGCGCCGAACCCAAACCTCGTTCAACCTGGTGGAAATGGACACGACGCATTCTAATTGGCGGCACTGTGACCGGGGTTCTTGCAGTGCTGTTCCTCGTTTTCGCGGTCGGCTTTGCAGCGCAATCCTTGCCCGGCTATCATGAGCTTAAAGCGTCCAAGAACGAGCAGACCATTCTGGTTCGTGCACGCGATGGTTCAGAGATCGTCGAATTGGGGCCGAGCTATGGCGAATGGCTCGATTATGACGAGATCCCAGATAACATGAAGAACGCGATGGTCGCGGTCGAAGACAAAAGATACTACTCGCATTACGGCGTCGACCCAATCCGCTTGGCAGGCGCGATGATCGAAGGGATCACCGGGGCCCGTTCGCGAGTCGGCGGCACCTCCACGATAACACAGCAGCTGGCGCGCAATGTCTTCTTGAACTCCAACCGTACTGTCGACCGCAAGGCTCGCGAGGCTGTGCTTGCAATGGCGCTCGAATGGAAATTCTCCAAAGAGCAGATCCTCGAACTCTACCTCAACAAGGTGTATTTCGGTGGCGGTGCGTATGGGATCGACAGCGCGAGCCGCACATTCTTCAGCCACCCAGCTGATGAGTTAAGCATTGCAGAAGCCTCGATTATTGCAGGGCTGGTCAAAGCGCCTAGCCACTATTCGCCAACCGCCGATGTGCAAGCAGCTGTTGACCGCGCTTCTGTCGTGCTGCGGTTAATGCGTGAACAGGGCTATATCACCGCAGCGCAAGCGTCGGTTGACGTGGATTCGGTCAATTTGAAGCAGCAGACCGGGCAGAACTCAGTGCGCTATTTCACAGATTGGGCGTTACCGCAGCTCGATTTGCTATTGCCCGAAACCTTTGAACCGATCGAAGTGTGGACCACAATAGACACAGGAATGCAGCGCGCAGCGACCGCTTCTATTGAGGCCAACACTCCACAAGGCGCGCAAGGTGCAATGGTCAGCCTGGACCGCGATGGGGCGATTTTGGCGATGGTGGGCGGCACCGATTACATCAAAACCAACTACAACCGGGCGACCAATGCCATGCGTCAGCCGGGTTCTTCGTGGAAGCTGTTCGTTTATCTGGCCGCGTTGGAAGCGGGTTATGCGCCCGACGATTCGGTGGTCGACGCTCCAGTTAAGATTGGTGACTGGAGCCCCCGCAACTCAAGTGGTCGCAATATCGGCAAGACCAGCTTGCGCACGAGCTTCGCCTATTCGATCAACACCGTTGCCGCCCAACTTGGTAATGAAGTGGGCTTTGGCACGGTCGCTTCGATGGCGCGCCGTTTTGGCATCACTACACCTGTGTCCACCTATCCCTCGATGGTGCTCGGATCGTCCGAGGTACGGTTGATTGATATGACCCGCGCGTTCTCGGTCCTATCCAACAAAGGCATGGCGGTAGAACCCTATGGCATTACCAAAGTCGCAACCGCGAGCGGCGAAGTGCTGTATCGGCATAAAAGAGCGCGCGAGACGCAATTGGTACCTGCCTATGTGACGGCGGGTATGCTCGACCTGTTGCAGGAAGTAGTGAGCAACGGCACCGGAAAATCTGCGCAGATTGGTAGGCCAGTTGCGGGCAAAACTGGGACGACCAGTTCGAACAAGGATGGTTATTTCGTCGGGTTTTCCTCTGGCATTACCACTGGCGTTTGGATGGGCCGCGACGATGCGAAGCGGGTTACCGGTTTGCAAGGTGGGCGAGCGCCCGCGCGCGCATTCGCGGCTTATATGCGCTACGCGGTGAAAGATCGCCCGATTGAGGAATTCAACACCAGTTCAAAGCGGCCCGCCTGGCAAAAAGAGCCAGACCAAGAAGATCTCTTCGGCGATCCTGACGAGTACTACTTCGTCGATGAAGATGGTAATTTGGTGGAACCGGGGCGGCGCAACCCAGACGATGTCTTTGACGATGATGGTAGTATCTATAGCGAAGGGGGACGTGATGCGAACGACCCGCCAGCTGCGGCCAGCGATGATTTCCTAGAGCAGGCTATTGGTGGGGCAATACCTCCGGAAGATCGTGGGCCAAGCCTTGCCCCTCCTGAGCCGCCAGAACAGCCGCCACCCAGGTAGATATCTGGTGTGAACAAGACACAATAAAAAAGGGCGCCGAAGCTTCACAGCCTCGGCGCCCTTCTCTTTTTGCGTATTTGCGCGACTAGCGTAGGCGCACAGCAATCAATCGTGGTGACTGCGAACGACGCTTAATCCTCAGCAAAACCGCATCACGATTATCGGCATCTGCGCGATTCACTTCGTTGCGCAACGCTTCAATGCTTCCGACAGCGCGGTAGTTAGCAGCGAGGATGATATCGCCACGACGCAGGCCCTTGCGACCCGCATCCGAATTTGGATCGACCGCACCGATAACGACGCCATTGGTGTCTGCATCTGCCGACAACTGCTCCGCAATCTGAGGAGTCAGTTCGACAACCTGAAGGCCAAGCTTTTCCGCAATCGTATCGTCGGTGTCTTCCGGGTTCATCGGCTCAGTTGAGTCCGGATCGAAGACCTCGTTTTGTTGCAGCAATTCCGCTTCAGTTGGGCGCTTGCCCAGTGTCGCAGTTAGCGTCAAGCGCTCGTCGCCATCACGCAGCACTTCGATTGGCACCCTTGTTCCCGGCTCGAGATTGGCGACAAGGAAGGATAGCGACTGTTCAGAGGTCACATCCTTTCCGTTCACTTTCAGAACGATGTCGCCCTCTTTGAGCCCAGCTTTTTCCGCCGCGCTATCTTCTTGAACCGACTGGATCAGTTCGCCGCGATTGCGTGCAAGACCAAGCGAATCCGCCAAGTCATCATTCATGGGCTCCAAGCCAACGCCAAGGAAACCGCGCTCAATATCGCGACCTTCCTTCAATTGGTCGACAATCGGCGCCGCGATTTCAGCTGGGATGGCAAAGCCAATTCCGACGCTGCCGCCAGATGGCGAGAAGATCGCGTTGTTGATGCCGATCACATTGCCTTGCATGTCGAACAAAGGCCCGCCCGAATTGCCGCGATTAATGCTGGCATCGGTCTGAATATAGCGGTCATAGGCGCCACCTTGCCCAGTGTTGCGGTAAACAGCGGAAATAATCCCGCTGGTCACTGTGCCGCCAAGGCCAAAGGGGTTGCCAATCGCAACCACCCATTCGCCCACGCGCGCTTCGGCGGAATTGCCAAAGCGCACGAACGGGAAGGTTTCGTCCGATTTGATTTTGAGCACAGCCAAGTCTGATGCGGCGTCCGCACCGACCAGCTCTGCTTCGTACTCCGTGCCGTCAGGCATCGTGACAGTGATCTCTTCAAGCGTCGCACGATTGTCAGGCGAGACAACATGGTTGTTCGTCACAACAAAGCCATCAGCTGAGATAATGAAGCCACTGCCCAAAGACTGCGCCTCGCGCGTTTGAGGCTGGTTTTGTTGACCGCGACGCCGGTTGAACAACTCGGCAAACGGTGTCCCAGCAAACGGGTTGTTGTTGTTCACCTGCACACGCTGGCGCGTTGCAATGTTGACCACCGCTGGCTGAAGCTGCTCGGTGAGATCGGCGAAGCTCTCTGGCGCGCCAGCACGGGGCACAGCGTTTTCAATCGCCAAACCGTCATTCTGCGCAACTTGCGCGCCTGCCGGATGGCCTGTGACCAGCGAAATAGTTGCGCCTCCGATTAGAAGCGCGCTTGTTAGTCCATACACATACCGCACGTTCTTCACGTCCTCTCATTCCTTATTCTTTGCATGGCCCCGTAAGTAGTACGAGCCAAACCTAGTTTGAGTTACGCCCACACAATGCGCTCAGATGGACTGAACAGTGTTTGAACGTCGCTCTTTCCACTTGCCGCTTGACGAAGCGCATCAGCGGTTCGTCGGAAGCGCGAAACCGCGCTCACAGCAAACCAAACTCTCTTAGTTTCCTCGGAATTGGCGGAAATATTCGTTGTCTTCCGACAGAACCATTGAGCTTTCACCCGCCTTATCATCTTCTCGGAGGAAAGTCTCACGGTAGCTCTGCATCGCTCGAAAGAAATCATAGAAGTCTGCATCCTTGCCGTATGCATCAGCATAAATTCGGGCCGTTTCCGCTTGCGCTTCAGCGCGTATGATTTGCGCGTCCCGCCGACCGCCAGCGCGGATCGTTTCAGCTTCTTCCTGACGGTCTGAACGCATGCGGTTGAAGGCCGCATCAAGCGGAGTGCCTTTGGTCAGATCTGCTCGCTTGATCCGAACGTCGAGCACTTGAGCGCCATATTGGCGTGCCTGACGATCAAGCGCTTCTCTAATGCTCTCCATCGCCGTACCGCGCTCTGGTGTCAAAAGGCTGGCAAATGTGCGCCGGCCTAATTCTTGCCGCAAGACCGATGTTAAAATCGGCTCCAGTTGATTGCGCAGCTGCTCTTCGGACGCTGAGCGTTCAACGAACAAGATCGGGTCAAAGATGCGAAAGCGTGCATAGGCGTTCACTTCCAAGCGCTGTTGATCATTGGAAAGTACGGTTTCGCCTTCCATATCGAGATCAAGAATGCGCCGGTCGACGAACTGTACTTTCTCAACGAACGGTATGCGAATTTCCATACCCGCATTTGTCTCACCATAAGGAACGTCTGGTCTGAAAGCGTTGATTGTGCGCACTGGTTTACCCGTGCGGATCACTACCCCTTGATGCGTTTCGGGAACGATGACGACACAGCTAGCAGCGACAACGGCCGCAACGCCCAGAGCGATAATGATCGCGCGATAATTCTGCCAAAGTGATTCCATGATCACTGCCCTCCTTTCGGAGCGGGGGGTGTCGCTTGTGACTGCGCTGCCTTGTTGCGGCTTTGCACTTCATTGAGCGGCAAATAAGGCGTGACGCCATCGGCCCCGATGATGGTTTTGTTGGTCGTCGACAATACTCGCTCCATGGTCTCATAGTAGAGCCGCTGTTTGGTAACTTGCGGCGCAAGACGGTACTGTTCGTAGATGTTGTTGAACTCAGCCGCTTCACCTTCGGCGGTCGCGAGAATCTGTTGCTCATAACGACGCGCTTCGTTGAGGTTGCGCTCGCGGTCCTGACGCGCAGCGAGCACGTCGTTGAAGGCTTCAATCACCTGTTCGGGGGCTTCCGTCCGAGCAATTTCAACACCCTGAACGGCAATGCCAGCGTCGTAGTAATCCAAAAGCCCTTGCATCTTGGCGCGCACCCGCGCCTCAACCTGCTCACGCCCTGAACCGGACAAAACGGTATCTAGCTCAGTCTCAGCAATCGCGGCGCGCATCGCCGACTCGGCCACTTCGACCAATGTCTCATCCGGGTCAGCCAATTCGAACCGATATTGTTCGAGATCCTTGATGTTCCAACGCACGACATAGCTCAGATCGACTAGGTTCTGGTCGCCGGTAAGGATCAGGTTTTCTTCGCCATCGCCAATCGTCTCACGCCGGATCGCGCTCACATTCTCAATGTCGACTGATTGAATCGGATATGGGAGAGTGAAGTTCGTACCCGGCGACAATGTGGTTGAATATTTGCT
>CAZOLE010000031.1:0-3289 GCA_964580445.1 uncultured Porphyrobacter sp. | reverse complement strand
TTGCCTGCCATTGCTAGCATGCGGCCCATTCGCGATTGAAAACCGTCAAAAATCTGCATGGCATCTCTTATAGGTATGGAAATTGTCGAAAAACAGGGGGTCTTCGCGCAAAAGACGCGCGGACCGCACGATTTTGGTGTTAGAGGCGCTTGTCAATGAGTGAAGGAACATCATCCAACGTGATAGAATCGTCTCTTAGAGCGGCCCTCTCCGAGGCTATTGTTGCACGCGTCAGCTCCGCCAAAATAGTCGCTGGTCGCGCCGTGGTGATCGCCGAAGCCGGCGACTTGAGCACGGGTAATCGCGCCAAGCTGGAAACAGAGATTAAGACAGCGCTCGGCGTGCTTGATGGCGTGAATGATGTGCGCGTGGCCTTGACCGGGGAGCGGGTTAAGCGCCGTATGATAGCCATCGGCTCTGGCAAAGGTGGTGTGGGAAAGTCGACGCTGACCACCAATCTGGCGGTCGCTTTGGCAAAAATGGGCCGCTCAGTTGGCGTGATCGACGCAGACATTTACGGCCCCTCACAACCGCGAATGCTGGGCACGGACAAGGCTGAAGTTGAAACCGTTGACCAGCAATTGATCCCGGTCAGCACACCTTACGGCGTCAAAATGCTATCGATGGGCAACTTGGTCGCGCCGGGCAAAGCGCTCGCTTGGCGCGGATTGATGGCGGGTAAGGCGCTGGCGCAATTGCTCGATGCGCGCTGGGATGACACAGAATTGCTCCTAGTCGACTTGCCGCCTGGCACCGGCGATGTGCAGCTTTCGATGCTGAAGGAGCATCGCCCTGACGGCGCAGTGCTCGTGTCCACTCCACAAGATATTGCCTTGCTTGACGCGGCGCGCGCGGGTCAATTGTTCGATCAGGGCGAGGTCCCAATCATCGGGTTAGTTGAAAATATGTCGGGCTACGCCTGCCCACATTGCGGCGAAGTGAGCGACCCGTTTGGCCAAGGCGGGGTCGAGAATTTCGCAACCGCGCTCGAAATACCGTTTCTGGGCCGCATTCCGTTGAACCTCGACATTCGTATCCAGAGCGATGCCGGTGTACCTCCTGCCTCGGGAGATAATGCCAATGCGGACAGCTTCTACGCCATCGCGCAGCATCTGTCTGACTGGCTCGATGGGAGGACAAGTTAAGCAATGCAGGTTTCTCGGCGAGGATTTGCAGCAGGGGCAGCGATTGGCGGAGGGCTGTTAGTCGCTTGGTGGCTGTTCCCCCGGAGCCATCTCAATCCGCTTGAGCCAGCCGAGGGCGAACATGCC
The DNA here is from genome assembly GCA_964580445.1 of uncultured Porphyrobacter sp. Lineage (GTDB taxonomy): Bacteria > Pseudomonadota > Alphaproteobacteria > Sphingomonadales > Sphingomonadaceae > Erythrobacter. Next base: position 2,018 of record CAZOLE010000031.1, on the reverse strand, counting down.
TTTGATGCGTGGCTGAAAATCGCAGAAGATGGCGTCGTCACCGTCGCTGTGCCACAACTGGAAATGGGGCAAGGGATCACGACGCTCCTGCCGCAAATTGTTGCGCAGGAGTTGGGGGCTGACTGGCGACAGATTGCAGTTGAGCCTGCCGCGATTTCGGGCGCCTACCCCAACTTGCCGCTGGCCAAGCGCTGGCAATCCCTGTGGGACCCGTACACTAGCGGTCTGTCGGAAATGAGCGACGACTATCTCGCGCATCGTTTCGCGACCGGCGAACGCTTCACGGCCACTGCCGACGGGACCTCCATTGCAGCCTATGAAGGAGCGTGCCGTCATGCCGCAGCCACAGCGCGTGCGCTGCTGGCTAAGGAAGCAGCGTCGCAGTGGGACGGAGCGTGGGAGGACTGCAAAGTTGCGCGCGGCGTCGTGACGCTTGGTGAGAACAGCGCGACATTCGGCGATCTTGCGAAAGGAGCCACCCGCTGGGCACCACCTGATCCGGCTCCCTTGCGCGCTCAACCGCCCGGTGAAGCGGCGCGAGAACAGGACACAAAGGAACCAGGAGAAGCGCCAGAAGAGGCTAACGAGGCGACAATCCTCTTCCCCCGGATCGACTTGCCTTCAAAAGTGGATGGAACATTCCAATTCGCCGGCGATGTACGACTGCCCGGCATGGTCTATGCGTCGGTCCGGCACGGTCCGAATGATGGATCGACTTTAGAAGACTTTGACGCAGCCGCTGCGGCGCGGGTGACGGGGTTGGTTGGCGTGGTCAAAAGCAAGCGTTGGCTTGCCGCTGCGGCAGAAACCTGGTGGAGCGCCGAGCGCGCGCTTGACGCAATGAACCCCGAATTCACCACTGCCTCCCCTGTCGATAGCGGCGATATGGTTGGTCGGATCGACACGGTCCTGACCGGCGGTTTGTCTTACATCATGGCTGAAACCGGCTTTGGCGCAGAGGGGATTGAGCGGTTTGATTTCGCACGCAAATACGAAGTTGATCCCGCCTTCGCTGTACCGCTCGAAACGGCCACCGCAACGGCACGCTTTTACGACGGGCGGCTTGACCTCTGGATGGCGAGCCAAGCACCAGAGCAAGCGCGCAAAGCAGCTGCCTCGGCAATCGGATTGAGCGTTGAGGATGTGGCGCTTTACCCGATGCCAGCAGGTGGCAGCTTTGATGCGCGGTTGGAACATGACCACGCAATTGAAATTGCTTTGATCGCCTATGAGCTGGAAAAACCCGTGCAGGTTTCTTGGTCGCGCCGTGATGAGTTAATCCGTGCACGCCCGCGTTGCCCAGCTTACATGTTGCTGGGCGCGCAAATCTCGCAAGATGGGGAAGGCGCGCTTGATGGTTTGCGCTTTCGGATCGCCGCCCCCCCTGCCAATCTCGAATTTGGGCAGCGACTCTTCGGCGATCTGACGACCACCGCTGCGATTGAAGCGAGCAAAGACAAACGCGACCCGCTGGCCTGTGAAGGCGCGGTTCCGCCCTATGCGATACCCAGCCTGATTGTCGAACACGCTCCAGTCGACATTGGATTGCCTGTAGGACGGGTTCGCGGCAATTCACACACTTACACCTGCTTCGCGATGGAGAGCTTTATCGACGAAGTGGCGCGGGCCAATGACCGCGAACCGATGTCTTACCGGATCGGACTTCTTTCAAACGATATCCGCATGGCCAATTGCTTGCAGCGCGCTGCACAACTTGCGGGATGGGATGGCGGGGTCGATCAAAGCGGGCAAGGACTGGCTTGTCACCGCATCGGCGATGCGACCACAGGCGCGCGGATCGCGTGCGTCGCAACCGCGCTTCAAGGCGAAGGCGGCGTTCGCGTGACCAAGATAAGCGCAGCGGTTGATATCGGACGAGTCATCAACGCGGACATTGCCCGCCAACAAATTGAAGGCGGGCTGGTCTTCGGGATCGCTACCGCATTGGGCAGCGCTTGGCGGTATCGTGACGGCCTGCCCAGCGCGCTTGACCTAAGTGCTTTGGGCCTGCCTATTCT
>CAZOLE010000030.1:8640-11280 GCA_964580445.1 uncultured Porphyrobacter sp. | reverse complement strand
CCCCTTGGACGATGCCCGTATACCAACCGTACTTTGTCGACTTAAGGTCAACATCTCCCATAATCCGACCGAGCGCATCACGGTTGCCTCTCGGCGTGGTTAGATCGAGAAAATCTCCTTTAATGCCTTTGGCAATCCCAGCACCCCGCGCGCCTGCGCGGGCCGCTGGTGATTGCGCATTGGCACAGCCAGCGGCGAGCATAACCGCCGCGGTGCCAGCAGCTCCAGCAGATAAAAATTCTCTACGGTCCATCAGGGTCTCCGGAATGTTAGGGAGTTAAAAATCAAAGCTTACTGTGGCGCCAACGCGACGGCGATTGCCCAGCGTTGGGATGTAGTTCAACTGGAATGACTGCGCGATGAAGAAGGCATTCGCGACATATTCTCTATCAAACAGGTTGCGCGCCCAGACCGATGCAGACCAGTTCTCGCCGCGAACGCCGATGGTGGTGTTCACCAATGTCCGCGCTTCGATAGAGGCAGCGTTGATTTCGGATACAAACTGGCTTGATTGGCCGGCGACATCCACGCGTCCGAATGCGTCGATGTCTGCAACAACAGGCACCTCGCCCGATACACCGACATTCCACTGGAAGTCAGAGGTTCTGGGAACCTCATTTCCGCCAACATCACCATTCGCATTGCAAATGATATCATCGCAAATCGGTATAGCACCAAAGGAGCCCGACCCGGAGGTCAGCAAACGCGCGGAAATTGTACCTTCATCAAAGCTTGCGTCAATGTAAGCCAGACCGGCATTAATAGCGAAACCAGGCGCAAATTCCCAGACACCTTCAACTTCAATACCCTTCGACGAGGCACTACCGATATTGTCAGTGATAAGGCTCACAAACGGTGCAGGCACTGTTGGCTGACGGTTGATCTGGAGATCACCCCAATCGATGTAGAACGCCGCCAAATTGAGCGTCGCAGCCCCATCCAGCAGGGTGTTCTTCAATCCGATCTCATAGGTCCAGTTTGTTTCCGAACCAAAGAACCGGTCACCGGCAACGAGGCCATCCTGAGGATTGATACCGCCCGACTTGAAGCCGCGCGCCGCCGAGGCATAGACGAGATTGTTTTCGGTTAAGAGGTAGTCAATGCTTGCACGCCCGGTGAAGTAATCATCGGGTCGCTCAAACACCTCCCCAACAGGGGAAAGCAAGTTGAGGAGGGTAATTTCCTCATCGGTATACCGGCCTTCAATACTGATATTCAGCCGATCATCAGCGAGCGCCAAAGCGGCACGACCAAATATAGCCGTTTTCTCAGTTTCGGTGATTGCGCTGGCGGTCGGAGCGCCCAGCACTTCAGTAAAGGTAGTGTTAGTATCCACACCCAATGGGATGAAGGCACCACCAAACTGATTGAAGTCAGAACCATCCTGCAAATAGACACCGGCTAGCAAGTACAGGCCATTCGAATTGTCGTATGAGAGGCGGAATTCGTGGGTGTCGTATGAAAAATCGCCCACTGGAGAGAACGTAAATGCGTTCTGAGCGGCACCAAATGGGAATTGGAAGAACTGACTGAAGAAGAAGCGCGTTCCAACCAGCGGATCTCTGTCGCTGTTACCAGCTGAGAAAACATCGCCAGAGTAGCGGCCAAAGAGATAATTTAGGTCGAGCCCATCTGTTACCTCAAGATTGGCACCAACACGATAAAGCTCAGAAGTTGAGTCGAGACCAAAACCACGTGGATCGATAACAAATCCATCTACACCCAACGAGCTTTGCGGCGGGGTAGAGGGGAGAGTTCCACAAAACAGCTGGAAGCCCTCGCCGTTGGGGTTGCTGCAATTGGCATCCTGAACAGCAGAAGGACCAAGCACCGCAAGCGCCGGATCAGTGTTCCGGGTCAGCCGGTACGTAGGCCCCTGCTCACTTTCTGTTTCAAACCGATAGTAGTCGAAATCGATCGTGAGAGCGTCGAAAAATCTGGCGCTCGCACCAACTTGCAATGAGAATTTTTCAAATCCGCCAAGGTCTTCATCGGTACCAGGATCGGGTGCAGTGCTGGCCAACGGATGCAGGTTGTCAAAGTCGCCATCAAATTCGGAATGGCCGATCGCAAATCGAAGTGACAACACATCTTCAACCAAAGGCGCAGAAATCTCGCCAAAGACATCAAATCCGCCATTTTCCGATACTGAAGCTTTAGCACCAATCTGGAGCTCGTCGAGACTGCGATTGGTGGTGACATAGTTGATGACGCCAGAAAAAGCGTTGGCACCATAGAGCGCGCTTTGCGGCCCCTTAACCACCTCGATCCGCTCAAACTCGGTCGCACCAATATCGAAGGCATAGTTCCGAGGGATGTTAATCCCGTCAATGAACAACGCGACGTTGGTTTCTAGCGAGGTAATGTTGAATTGGCTGGTGCCGCGAATCGTGGGAGAGCCAAATCCTCCATTTGAGAAGTCTTCAAAGACAAGGCCTGGGGTCTGAAGCGCGACATCTTCCAATTGAACGATGTTGCGCTCTTCGAGATCTTGCTGCGAAAAGGCCGTGATAGCACCCGGAATATCCTGAATACTCTCTTCCACCTTACGCGCAGTCACGATGATCCCGCCATCTTCGACTGCCTCGGACTCCTCTAAGTCTTGAGCCAAGGCCGGTGTGGCAGGCAATATGAGCGCTG
>CAZOLE010000030.1:0-8540 GCA_964580445.1 uncultured Porphyrobacter sp. | reverse complement strand
AACTTCTCGTCAATCAGCGTTCGCATGAAGCACTTGCCATCGCGGAACCATTGCCAGGTGCGGGATTTAAATTTGTTTTCTGAGTCGACCTGAATGAATTCGTAGAGATACACGCCAGGCTCTCCCTTACGTTCCCAATAAAGGCACATGCTGAGCCCCCTGTCGTCAGGCGACATAGCCCCGCAACTGCCTTTGATATGCTCGTTGTCCCACCATATCCGACCGTCGCTGTAGCTCGCGGGAAAGTCGCGCGTTTCATGCCGACCATCGGCCCAGTAATAGTGGTTCGTCTGATGGTAGTCGGCCGGGGTGGCATCGTCTGGCAACCGGCACAGAAGCCGCGATTTGTGCTCATCAATCTTTTCGCCTGTCTCCGCGTCGTAATAACGGTAAACGCCTTCCCAAACGCCTTCGGCTTTCGCGAGCAGCGGCATATTCTCACGGATTGGTGTCAGTGCGGTCATGAGGGATCCCTTGTTGTAAAGCTAAGTGGTTAGGTGCTTGATCCCACTTCGAAACCCTTGCTCAAAGGCGCGGATGCGAAGATGAGAATGTCGGTCAGAAGACCGTGTTCGTTGACTTCGAAGAAATTGCAGTTGGACATGTGCGTCTCTGTCCCGTCTTCTTCGATCAATGAGATGTTGAACCGCACAGCCAGCCGATTTTCGACCGGGTCGGCCACTGATATGAAATCGCGAAAATTGATTACCGAAAAGCTGGACACAAAGTCCTGCAAGTGATCGCGCAGCGCCTGCCAACCCGTATAAGTGAAGTTGCTCGATGGTATCCGCATCTCGCATTCCTCGGCAATGCCTTGCATCACACCGTCGAGATCATGCGCGTTCAGCTTCAAGAAGAAGTTCTCGATCCCAGCAGACATTAGTTGTTCGCGGCTTAAAGACATGGTTCTGCCCCCATGGGTTGAGTGACAAGGTCAACAATCCGAGAAAACGGTGTCGACGGATCGCTGGCCTCGACGGCCTCGAAAACGGATGCCGCATCGCAAGCAAAACGCGCGGCCTTAAAACTCAGTTGCGCTTTGGTGATTTCATTGTCCCGCGAAAGCGGACGAGCTGGAGAACCGAAAGGCGCATCCACGTTCTGTTCGAATACCCGACCATCCTTCAACTCGACCACGATACGCTGCGGTCCGAGCGCATTGGGGTCCGAGTTGTCATTAAGAACAACATGCACTTTGGAAGCATCTTGGATAGCTTTTGGTTTAGAGAAATGGCGCTCTGTGAAACGAGCAGGATCAATCTCTCCGTGCCGGACCATCATGGGGGCGATGCAAGGCAGGCAAAGCCGCGCATACGCCGCTTCCATTTGCGTATCGTATGGGCGCCCAACCAACAGCATGATGAGCGGCGGCACGTGCGCAGTCAAAGCAGCCACATCATCCATTGAGAAAGGACTCTGCGCACGAAGATCCATGATCGCGGTCAACGTGGCTTGAGTTGCGCGCCCAGCTGGGAAAGGCTTGTGCGCGACCTCTGTAATCTTCCAAGGCTTGGCGAACTGATCGATCTGAGCATCAAAATCGCCGCCCGCTTCGATCAATGTGAAATAGCCAAATTTGCCGTCAATGACGTCGCGCGGCCCGGTCAAGCCGGCCTCTGCAAGATCAGCCGCGGTCAACGCCGCACGCGCAGCAACACCAATCTGCACTGGAAGCGCTTCGGAGCCCTCCCAATGCGCCTGCATTGTTCCAGAGACCTGACTGTATGCGAGCCCAAATACCCGCGTCATAGCCTCGTGATCGAACCCTCGCAGCAAACCAATAGCGACAGCAGCCCCCATCAAGCCAGCCGCGGATGGGCGAAAGAAACGCGGATGATCCTTCGCCGCTGCACCAAACATAACGGCAACCTCAACCGCTACGATCAGGGCGAACAGACAATCGCCAAGCTTAGCTTTGTTCGCTTGGCCTTCACTTAGGATTGCTGCCACCGGCGTGCACAGTGCAATCACCACTGAGGGTTCGTGCAGCGCATCCCATTCGAGGCAATGAATCTGGAAGCCATTGACCACTGCGGCCGAATGCGGAGACAACGAAATGTCTGGGCGACCTAACACGCGGCAAGGCCCCAATTGTCCCTGGTCCCATTTGCGCGCCGCCGCTAAGACCTTGCGACTTGCTCGGTTCGATACACCCCCTACACCGACCACAAGGCTATCAGCCAGAAACGTTCGAGCGAACTCAAGCGTCTTTGGATCAATATCAGCCGCAGTCGCGCCCAAAATGCAATCGACCAGTTTTCGCGTGGTCTCGCCGCTTATTCGCGCTTGCAGCTGCTCTGACTTTGGAACCGTCGTCATGGTCCAAAATTTATAGGTTGGCGCGGCATCCGCTTAATCCAAATCCAGTCTTATCGACTAGCGGATAGTTCACGTTGGGCGCGCTAGTTGCGTCAATTTATCCCACGCAAAATAGCATTGGGAAGCGCGGCATTGTCCCATGTTACACCCTCCGGCGCCCCACTACCCATGCGGACGATTACAAGGTCTTTCGATGGAATGATGTAGGTCACTTGGTTGCCATTCCCGTCAAATAGGAAAACATCCTCAGCCAGATAGGGCGCGCTGTGATAGACGCCGGTCGGATTGCTTTTTGTGCCCAAAAACCCGCGTTTCTCCAGAAATGGGCTACCGAGCCATAGTGCTAGGCCATAGTGCGGATTATCCAACGACGGCGTGCGCATTTGCGCCACATAGCCTTCGGGTAAAAGTCTCTTTCCCTCCGCCATGCCATCATTCGAAAGCAAGAGACCGAGTTTGAGCCAAGTTTGCGCAGGCAGCTCCAAACAGCACCCCGAATGCGCCAGTCCGCCCTCGCGGTTGAGCCATACGCGTCCACCCGGTGCATTGATCGGCTTCAAAAGTTCGTTGCCGACAAACTCTTCATATTCTCGCCCAGTCGCGCGCTCGATAATAATCGCGATCAAGTCGCTTGCTGCATTGGAATAGGCAAACCGCTCACCCGGCTTGTGCGTCAGCGGGTACTCATCAACGATATAGCGGCCATGATAAGGATCAAGATATGCACGTGGAAACGGGCTATCCTTTGAAAAATCGAAGCCCTGCTCCAGCAACCCAGTGTGCATCGTCAAAGCGTGACGAATTGTTATTGCCGCTTTCGGCGTGCCCTGCCATTCTTGGACATAATCAGCGACACTTTGGTCGAGGCTATTGATATCGCCAAGCGCTATGGCGCGACCAACCGCGACCGATGAAAGTGCTTTAGGAAACGACTTCCCATTCAGCTGCGATGTTGCCGTTTCCCCTTGGAAATAGCTTTCGGCGATCAGTTTCCCATCGTGCCAGACAAGCAAAGCCAGACTATCGGTTTTTTCCGCATATTGGATCGCTTCTTCGACTGCTGCTGGAGCAACTGAGCCGGCATCAATATCTGGTAGCCTAGCACTCTGCGCGCCCGCCCCCGGCACGTCGACCATCGTATCATATTCAAACTGCTCGCGTCCTTGGATCAAGCGTAGACGTTCAAGATACTCGACCTCCGAGCTCGCAGGCCGATCAGCCCAAGCCTCAGGTGTCGTCTGAAGCGAACCGTTGGTGCAAGCACTCAAAAGCATCGCCGTTGCTAAGCAAAGCGTTGATTGGGCTTTGCCAAACCGCAGGACTTTCCTTTGGATCATACCTGTGTGCTCCTGCTTGAAAATTGACATGCTTATCCTTCAGCTATCTCGTCAATGGTCGCCATGTATCGCTCTTGATTCTGACCTTTGGCCTGCTCATCGGCACGCTTCAAAGCGACGTAATAGAGCGATTGCAGGAATGCATCGCGGCGCTCATCTCGGCGCGCTTGGCATTCCGCATCAGGGGTAAAATTCTCGATTTCCTCAGAAAGGATGATGCCCTTTTTCTCAGCAATTTGCTCAATCGTGTCCATCCGGTCGCGCATTGCACTGAACTCACTAGCCAAAGCCAAGATCATGGACATCGCCTCGTCCATGCCTTCCTCGGCATAAAATTGCGGCCTCTTACCTTTTGAGAACCGTGGAAGGCGCGATTGTGGAGCATCAGCGTTCATGCGTAGTCCTTTCTCGCGATCAGAACTTCCCAACCGCCACCCGGAGCAAACTCGCCGGCGGCGAAATCTTGCTCTTCTGGTTCAGGAGGAGCTTGCGGAGCAAACTGCTCTACAATTGCCATAGGGGCCGAGTCGAAACGCACCGTCTCCGCAGCAAAGCCTGCATCCCGTGCCATCTTCTCCTGATCGAGATCACGCATCGCGCCCCAAAACGGCTCGTTATTGAAGTAGGTTTCATTGTCGAGAATGAACTGCATGAATGGACCCATCTTGTGGAACGGCGGCAGGTCGGCATGGATCATGTACCCACCCGGTTTGAGCAGGCGCTGGCATTCCTTAAACACTTCTGGCATCGCCTTGCCGCTCGTTTCGTGCAGGAGAATGTGACTGACGATCAGGTCGAAACTCTCATCCTCAAAGCCGGTTGCGCTGGCATCGCGCTGCATAAAACCAACCTCTAGTCCCTTTGCCGCCGCGCGCGCATGAGCATAACGGACGCAAGGTCCGCCAACATCAATGCCGGTGACTTCAGCATTCGGGAACGCCTCCTTGTAAGGAAGTGTCGAATGGCCGACCGTGCAACCCATATCGAGTATCGCCGTCGGCGCAAAACCATCCAGATTGCGCATCACATAGTTGCAGACAGATCGGCCCATATCGTCATTGTCGGGCCCCATCATTCCCATGGAATATAGGTAAACCCCTCGATCATAAAGAGCGCCTGCTGCCACATCCGCGTCGCTTTCTTCCGTTACATACCCGCCCGGCATGCAATGAATGTCGATCGCGCTGACATAACGTGGAACGTCGAATTCTGTGTTGGTTTCAAGCGGCGCGGCGTTGGAACTGGAAAGGTCAGCCGCAGTTTGATTGATCGCGTCCAAGTCTCGCTCAAGTGGGTTTTGCACGGCCGCCCAGAGCATTTCTTGCGCAGTGCGGTTCGTCATAGCGTAGGTCTGGAAATACGGATCCTTGACCATTGCAGCCCGAATTTGATGGCGGTCGCTTGGCGGAGCGCCATGCTCTTTTTCGTACTGGCGCGAAACCCTTCCGCCAAAAACCGGTTCTAGCCCTGGAAGCAGCTTGTCCTGGGTAAAGCGCTTTAAACCCATCGCAAAATCTTGCCGAGCGCGATCATCATGGTCACCTAGCACAAGCACTTCGTGCGATGCTTGCGCCATTGGTCCTTGATCCATCAAATCGCTCCTTGTTCGCCTAGCTTAGTCAAGCCTATTGGCTTGGAACTTACCTTGCGATCCGCTCTAACTTTTGGCCTCGTTTGGCATCACGGAATTTCGCCATTTTGACCGTAGAGCGGCTAAATTGACGAACCAAACTGGTCGTGCCTTTGCGTATGGTGTGCTTCCCTGCGGCTAGCGACATTTGCAGGCGGATAGGAGTTCGATCACCATGGCCAATGAAGAAACGACCACGCAAGCGGCTGCGTCGACCATTCCAAAGGTCTCAAACGGCTGGTTAGGGTCGGCTTGGGCTTTGTCCTATCTCGCATTGAGCATCACCAACATGTTGATGCCGCGCGAAGACAAAGCGAACGCGATGCGCGAAGTGTATCGAGGTTGGCATTACACAATCGGCCTGTTCGTTACGATTTTAAGCATCTGGGTCGCCATCCGGCTTTGGAAAAACCGGCATACTTTGTTCAATGCTGCACTGCCGGCCGCGGCCAATCGCTGGGCCTTCGCGCTAGCCTTCATTAGCGCAGTCCTGCTGTCTATTCCTTGGATCTTTGGACTCTTAAGCGGCTGGGGTAGTGGGTACGATCTGTATCTCTTCGGCTTTATCGACATTCCAGCACTGGTCGGCGAAGACCGCGCAGTATGGCTGTTCAACGGCTATTTTCACGCGGCAATTGGGTTCGCGGTCTTAGTCCTTTCGCTTGTCACTCTCATCACATCTATAATTTATCTGTTCGCCTATGGTCAGGGCCTGTTTAAGTCCTTCCCAATGGGCTTTGGTCTTTTCACGCTGCTCAACGGTGGGTACACCGTCTTCGTTTCAGCGACCTTTGATGGGTATGACAAAGGTCCTGTTTATCTCGGCATCTTCCTTGTAATTTGCGCAGGCGTCTGGGGTCTCGCAAAACTGTTCAGACGGTATCCCGGATCAGGCGAGGCGCGAACAACGATTGCTCCCGGCGCCGGTGCCATTTCGTTGACCGTCGCTTTCGCGCTCAGCCTGCTGGGCGTTTACGGACCATACGGCATGTTCCGCGTTAGCCCGATTGAAAGCGGTGAGATGGTCGAAGCACCCGAAGGTGTTACTTCGCACCCAGACCCTGTCATCACTGTTCAAGTGACGCCAGAAACCGAGCTGGAGCGTCAAGTCCGCGAAGAGAATTTCAAATGGTGCGGTTTCTGTCACACCATGAACAAAGGCGGCAAACACCTTGCCGGGCCAAACCTTTACGGCATCTTCGGTCGTGAAATCGGTACCGTTCCCAACTTCAATTACACGCCCGGAATGGCGGCACATGGCAAAGATGGCCGCGTTTGGACCGATGAGGAAATGGACGCGTTGATCGCCGATCCGGATGCCTTTGCGCCGGGGACTACAATGGTGGTTTCATCAGGCAATGAACAAGACCCGGCAAAACGCGCTGCGCTAATCAATATCCTTAAGAAAGAAACGATGGGCGATGCTGTCGAGGAAGTGCCTGCTCCGTGAGTAGCTCAGAGTTTCGCAAAGGCGGAAAAAGCCTGTTTTCAGGGATGATCGGTGTCGCAACCGGCGCGTCGCCGTTGCCGTTCAATGCGCTACCGATTGTGCTGGGCCCAATTCATGCCACGATGGGTTGGTCCTTCTTCCAGATATTGATGGGGATCACGATCTACGGCGTGGTCGGCGCTTTGCTGGCACCGGTTGTTGGCGCGCTGGCTGATAGGGTTGGCACACGGCCCGTCGCAATGGGCGCACTGTTTACGTTCAGCCTCGCATTTGGCTTGATGTACTTCGTACCAGATAACCTTTGGGCGTTTTACGCTGTGTGGGCGTTGATCGGTGTGCTCGGTATAGGTTCGACCCCGGTCACGTGGAGCCGGACGATCAATTTGTGGTTCAACAAACACCGGGGGCTGGCGCTCGGAATTTTGCTGCTCGGCACCAGTCTTGCAGGATTGATCGTGCCGCAAATCGCCAATGCTGTGATGGAAACGACCAATGACTGGCGCACCGTTTTTCTGGTCTTGGCGGCACTGCCCATGTTCGTTGGGCTACCGATCGCGTTCTTCATGTTCCGCGATCCGGCACCAGAGGAACGGCCTGTATCGCTTTCGGAAGGGGCTAGTGATCTGGTCGGTTTGACCCTGCAAGAAACCTTGCGCAATTACCGCTTCTGGATCTTGTTTATCTCGATTGTGCTAATCGCGCTCGCCTATGGCGGGGCGCATCTGAACATGGTTCAGATCGTGCAGTTCCATGGCTTTACTCCAGCAGCGGCGGCTGGCGTAATGAGCGTCGTTGCGGCAGGCATCTTCTCCGGCAGGATAATTGTAGGCCTGTTGTTCGACCGGTTTTGGGCGCCAGCAGTGGCAGTCCCCGTGCTGCTCTTACCGGTAGCAGCTTGCTATTTCTTGATGGGGACCAGCACATCGCAAAGCGTCATCTTCATTGCTGGCTATCTGCTAGGTTTTGCCGCTGGCGCGGAAAGCGACATGATTGCCTATCTTGCCAGCCGATATTTCGGGATGAAGGCATATGGCAAGATCTATGGCCTTCTCTACATGCCATTCGGTGTGTTCTCGTCCGTCTCGGCTCCGCTCTACGGCTATACGCGTGACGCGACCGGCAACTATGATTTGATCCTTGGCTGGGCAATGGGCCTGTTTGCTGTTGGTGGGCTAATCTTGCTAACACTGGGCCGCTACCCACAGTGGGGCAAAGCTGGTCAGGAGACCTCCACATGAAGCGCGAAGACATCGCCCCACCCTACAATGCTGTCGCTCAACATGCTGTCTTTCCGAAACCGCAACACGATGACGCGGCACGGTTCAATTTTCTGGCGAACTTCAATCGCTATATGGCGAGCGAATTGGGTCCGGGAAATAAGCGCGCCTACGACACACAGGTCCTGCCAGCATTTGTGAAGCAGCAGGGGCGCGAACCGAAAGATCGATTTGAGATTCGCAAAGCGATGAACCGGAATCCGTGGCATCAATTTTGGTCTGCACTCAAACGAAATTCAATGGAGTATAGACAGCATCATGGGCGAATGCTGGTGCTGCGCCAGCTCGATAATTTAGTCGGCAAGGTCGAAGCGCTAAACGAAGGCAGCAACCAACTAGTACTCGACTCCAAAGTCGAGACCCCGCGCTATCAAGCTGCCGTCGACATTCATTGCATGCCCGGCAGTTACCACGGCGAGGAATGCGAGAAAGACATCTCAGCAGGCGCCAATTACGATTGCGGTATCTTCGCGACCACGGCGGGATCTATCGGCGCGCTATCCGATGGCGACGGGCAGGCCTTGGTC
>CAZOLE010000029.1:0-11375 GCA_964580445.1 uncultured Porphyrobacter sp. | reverse complement strand
AGTGGACCGTCGGCTTTTAAGCGCTGTGGGCTAGGACTTCTTAGGTAGCTTGGCTATTGGGTCTCCATGGAGCTTGAAACCGACATTGAAGGCTGGCCCGCGGGCGAGTGGGAGGCTTTGGCTGAACGGGCGAACGGCGCTGTGGGCGCGGTTGCGCCTGAACTGACCAATGCACGATTGTCTGTCAGCATACTCTTCACGACGGATGCCGAAGTGCATCGCCTCAATCGCGAATGGCGCGATCGGGACAAGCCGACAAATGTGCTTAGCTTTCCGATGTTGTCGCGCGATGAACTGCTCGCGCTAGAGCCAGAAGGTCCGCCCGTTATGCTCGGCGATATCGCGCTGGCTTCCGAGACTTGCGCGCGAGAAGCTGAAGAGAAGACGATCCCGCTCGAGCATCACGCCGCGCATCTTATCGTCCACGGCCTCCTGCATCTGGCCGGCCATGACCACGTTCATAGCGACAAAGAAGCCGAAGCAATGGAAACCTTGGAAATCACCGCTCTTGCCAAACTGGGCATTCCAGACCCATATGGTGATCGCAATCATGCGGAGTAATCCCGGAAGGGCCAAACAGACTAAAATGCCGGATTCCCAATCCCCCGCCGGAGAGGCGGAGAGTAGCAGCGGGCCCTGGTCAAAACTGGGGCCCATATTCAAGAAAATCATTGGCGCCGATGATGGCGACCGCTCTTTGCGCGCGCAGCTCGAAGAAAAGATCGACGAGCACGAAGGTGAGAACGGCAATTGCGAGCCGGATTCTGAGAACAATGGCAATGGTGACCTGTCGCCGGTTGAGCGACAGATGCTGCGCAATCTGTTGCACTTTTCTGAACACGATGCCGATGATGTGGCGGTCCCGCGCGGCGAGATTGTTGCGGTCGATGCCAGTGTTAGTTGGGATGAATTGGTCGCGAGTTTCAGCGAGAACGGCCATTCACGCATGCCAGTCTATCGCGGGACGCTCGATAATGTGATCGGCATGATCCATATCAAGGATGTTTTTTCCTTTCTCGCAAAAGGGACAAAGCCTCCGCGCGATTGGACTGTGCTGATGCGGCAACCGCTTTATGTGCCACAGGTACGCGGTGCTCTCGATGTGTTGGCCGATATGCGCGCGCGCCGCGTGCATTTGGCGATTGTGCTCGATGAGTTTTCCGGCACTGATGGTCTGATCACGATCGAGGATTTGGTAGAAGAGATCGTCGGCGAGATCGAAGACGAGCATGATGAAACGCCCGAGGCTCTGATTGTACCGATTGGCGAGGGCATGTGGGATTGCGATGCGCGCGCTGAGTTGGATGATGTGGCGGAAACACTTGATCCGCGCCTTTCCGAAGTCGAAGAGGCTGTGGATACGCTGGGTGGTCTTGCATTCGTTCTGGCTGAGCAGGTTCCTCCTGTCGGTACGATTCTCGAACACCCGAGTGGCTGGCGGATCGAAATCACCGATGGCAATGAAAAGCACGTAACCCGGCTCCGTCTCCACGCGCCAACTGATGCGACTGGCTTGCAATAATCGCACCGCATTGCGGTGAGTTGCATTTTTTATTCAATTTTTTGCATCTTTTCGACTGGACGCAGCGTTACTGTTGCGATCTAGGAGAATTCTATGGTGACTCGACGTTTACCCCCCTTGCGTGCGCTCGAAGCGTTCATGCGCACGGTTCGTCTTGGTTCCGCCCGTGCGGCGGCTGAGGAAATTGGTTTGAGCCCTTCCGCGTTGTCGCGAAGGATCACCAATCTGGAGGAATTTGTCGGCAAAAAGCTGTTCACACGGGCGCGGCAAAGCATGCAGCTTACCGATGAAGGTCAAGCTTTCTATGAAGCTGTGAATCCGCATATGGAAGCTCTTGCGCGTGCGGTTGAGGGGCAATCGGACAATATCTCGCTGTTGCGCTTGCGGCTGGGTGTCTTGCCTATGTTTGGCAGCAACCGGCTGTTCCCGCGCCTAGGTGAGCTGCGCAAACGCCACCCGCTGCTGCACATTGATATCGACACAGGCCCTCATCTTGAAGACCGCGTGGGCGACACTTTGGACGCGGCCATCCTGCTGTCACGCGGGCCAGCCTCTGGGTTGCACGCGGTCCGGCTCGATCACAATTTTGTCCATGCAATCTGTAGCAAGGAAGTGGCGGCCAATGTCGGGGACAGCGATGATCCTGATCGCTTTGCAAGACAGACATTCCTGGTTCAAAACGAATACCAAGAGAGCTTTAGCGCATGGAAGAACGCGCACGACCTTGCTGACATGGAACCCGCGGCGATCGATCACTACGACTCAGGTCAGTTGATGATCGAAGCCGCGGCGCAAGGGCTAGGGATTGCGATCATGCACGATGATCACTTGGGCCGCGCGGCGGATAACCGTTTGACTGACTTGTCGAAAAAGCAGGTTGAAAGCCCCTACAGCTATTGGTTCGTTTGTAAGCCTACCGCGCTTGAATCGCGGCCTGTTCGCTTGTTTCACGATTGGTTGGTGCGCGCCGACCTTTGACCATGACGCCTATGTCCGAATTGGATTATTCCAGTTCGCTGGGCACAGGCTCTTCGCGCGGCGCTTGATAGCGTATGGGCGCGACATCATGGCTAAAGGGGCGCAAGTCCTTTCCCAGGCTTTCCGACAATGCCTCCTCAATCCGACGCCGTGATTCCGCGCCGATGGCTTTGCGGCCGCGAAAATCTTCGGGGCTGAAAGGCTCAAGGAAATGCAAGTTTAACGCGAACGTGCCTTTGCGCGCCAGCACACGTTTGGCGTTGTTGACGCCGCCTTCTTCGCCGATCCAACCGATCCATTCCGCGACTGGGCCATAGTCCAGCAAAACCGGCTGAACTAGGACGCCGGGCGGGGGTGGTTCCAGCACGCTGAGCATACTGGTCTTAAACGGTAGTAACGATTGTCCGTCGGTCGTGGTGCCTTCGGGAAAGACCGTCACGGACCAATTGTCCGCCAGCGCTTCTTTCAAAGCATTGATCTGTTCTGCCACGCCCATGCGGTGTTCGCGTTTAACGAAGACCGTGCGGTTGAGCGATGCGAGCCACCCAACCACAGGTGACTGCTCCAGTTCTGCTTTGGCTACAAACGCTGTTCCGCTGGCCCCGGCCAAGGAGAGAATGTCCAGCCACGAAATGTGATTTGCGACGTAAAACACATCGCGCTTCAAATGGGTGCCGTGGATTTTGACCTTAGCGCCAGATACGCGCGCAGCGTAGCGCAGGAATAGCATCGGGAAGGGCGAGCCATAGGCGAAGATGCGATAGGCGTAGTGAAGCGGTACTAAGACTATAAGTAAGGCAACAAGCGCGAAGATTCGGCACCACATGCGCACCAAACCTCGCAGAGAAACTGGCGTGCTCTCACCCCGGGCCGCGCCGATGCGCAGATCCCAAGCCTTTTGTTCCGCTTTGCTCAGTATTTCTTCTTGCGTCACTACGCCCCCTATCATTCCTCGCGCGACAACCTCACTCCGTATAATTCCATCCGGTGATCGACGAGGCGATAACCCAGCTTCTCAGCGATTTGGCGTTGCAGCGCTTCAATTTCGGGATCGACAAACTCGACAACTCTGCCTGTTTCTACATCGATTAAATGGTCGTGGTGCGCTTCGGGTACAGGTTCATAACGCGAGCGCCCATCGCCAAAATCGTGGCGATCAAGGATGCCTGCCTCTTCGAAGAGGCGAACGGTGCGATAGACGGTTGCGATGGAAATCTTGGGATCGATCGCAGATGCTCGGCTGTGCAACAGCTCCACATCGGGATGATCTTCGCTTTCGGAAATGACCCTTGCAATCACGCGCCTTTGCTCAGTGATGCGCAGGCCTTTCTCGGCGCAAAGCTGCTCAAGGTCAATTTTCTGTGTCAATGCGCGCTCCGCCAACCAATAGTCTCGGCATCTCCCTTAACGGGCCGGTGCCGTTATCTCAAGCTGGCGGAGCGCGAAGTGTGCACGCCTTATTTCTTGCGGCGTCCTCTGCCGGTCCCAGGCTTGCGGCCCAGGCCGATTTTCTTCGCAAGGTCGCGACGCTTTTCAGCGTAGTTTGGAGCGACCATTGGGTAATCGGCTGGCAAGCTCCACCGGGCACGATATTCCTCAGGTGTCATATCGTAATTGGTACGCAAGTAGCGTTTGAGCATCTTGAGCTTCTTGCCGTCTTCGAGGCAGACAATATAGTCTGGTTTTATTGAAGCACGGATTGAAACCGCTGGCTCAGGCGGAGCAGCGTCAGCTTCATCATCTGCGCCAAGCCCTTCCAAGGCCGTATAAACATTGCTTATCAAGGACGGTACATCATCAACTGACACGTCGTTATTGCTCACGTGAGCAGCAACGATGTCACTCGTCAAGGTGATGAGAGTTTCCTTCATCTCGACTTCCAAGTCTTGCATAAGAGTTCCTCACTCATTCGTCTTTTTTTATAATCGGCTATTTTTCCGATTTTTGCGTCATGAACCACCTCCGCAATGGATGCAAGTGGCCGGTCACTTGGCTAGACTGCACACTTTGTGGAAATATATCTATATTGACCGAGCAAAAGTAATAGCATCCAATTTGGTGCCATCTTTCAGACGGTAATAGTCAGGACGTTCACCTATTGGATGAAATCCAACCCTTTCATATAGGTGTAAAGCAGGGTTTCCTTTACGCATCTCAAGGAATATACGGGTAACCCCGCGAGATCGTGCTGAGATAAAGAGAAAGTCGATCAGCAATTTGGCCAGTCCATTATCGCGGTGGCGGGGGTCGACCGCGATCAACAGGAGTTCTTCTTCATCGGCGGCAGAGCGAGTGAGAACAAAACCAGCTGCTTGTGCGCTGTCTGACTCGATCAAATGTCCTTTTGCATCCACTACCAAAGCGCGTGTGCTCGGCATGGTCAGTGCATCCGAAACTTGGCGGCGATTCCATGCTTCCCCGAATGCAGGGTCGAACGCGCGCTTCATCACATACATGATGCAATCAACAAGATCCGAATTGGGGGTCATTTCGCTGGACGGGCTGCTGCTAGAGGTTTTGCGTCGGGCGCTCTGCCATAGATTGGCGAAATCTCTTCGGTGAGCAGAGCGGAGCCGATGAGCTGCGCATGGCGGGCATCGGGCAGAAGGTGCAGCGCCGCGTCGGGTGCGGGATTGGCCAAGTTCGCAAGTTCATCTGCCTTGCCACCTGCGATAATAGGCTGAACATCGCGCGTTGCCGCCTGCTCGGGGCTTAGCGACGCAAACTCGTTCATCTGAGCGCCGTCGCGGCCAAAGTTCTGCACGAACCATTCCCCGTGCCCGCCATTCATGCAGACTGTCGTGTTGGCAGGATGCTGGGCCTGAGCCATCGCTGCAATCAATGCCAGTGTCGGATATCCTATTACCGGCGACCCCCAAGCAAATCCGAGCGCGCGCGCCGTTGCAATCCCGATACGCACGCCGGTGAAGCTGCCGGGGCCAAGTGAGACTAGAATTCGTCTTGCGCGTCCTTTGTCTGGCAAAGCTGCGATCATCGGGATCAATTCCTCGGCGTGACCGCGCCCTAGCAAGCGGTGATCATGCGCGAGCAGTGTGTTGCCTGCGAACAGCGCTACAGAGCACGCCTCGCTTGCGGTTTCGATTGCCAAAGTGCTTTGTTGGTGCCCCGATTCCATGGATTTGCGATGCCTGAGAGCGGCTGCGCTCGCAAGCTGACTCTTTCGAACTCAGCGGGAAAACGGGTTCAAATTATAGTGTTGAACTTTTCGAAATCGGGACGCGGAGAGCGGTCTAAAATGCTCGCTGGGTCACCATACCCCACTGCGCAGATAAAGTTCACGCGGTGGCGCGGTTCATCGCTAAAGAACGCGGCGTTAACGGCACCTGCGTCAAAGCCTGACATAGGCCCACAGTCCAAACCCAATGCCCGCGCTGCTAGAATGAAATAACCGCCTTGCATGGAAGAATTGCGAAAAGCGCCTTCTTCGCGGCCTGCTTCATCGCCTTCGAACCAGCTTTTCGCATCGGTGTGCGGAAAGAGCCAAGGCAGCTCTTCGTGAAAGTCGATATCATAGCCGATGATTGCGGTTGCAGGTGCAGAAAGAACTTTGTCTTTGTTGCCCTCCATCACGCACTCGGCAAGTTTGGCTTTTGCTTCGTCGGACTTTGCCCAAACAATCCGCGCGGGCAGCATGTTCGCAGAGGTTGGTGCCATTTTCACCAAGTCCCAGATCGCATGGAGCTGTTCATCGGAAACGGCCTTGTCGAGCCATCCATTATAACTACGCGCTTCGCCAAAAAGTTGGTCTAACGCTGAATCGCTCAGAGGATCATCGTGGAATTGCGTCGTCATGGTCGCTCCGTTTTGAATTAAGCTTGGCGGATTAGGCCGCGCGAACTTCAATCACTTCGGGCACATAGTGCTTTAGCAAGCCTTCGATGCCGTGTTTGAGCGTCGCGGTGCTCGACGGGCAGCCAACACAGGCGCCTTGTAGGCTCAAATAGACGACGCCATCGGAAAACCCGCGATAGGCTATGTCGCCGCCATCTCCGGCAACCGCCGGCCGCACGCGCGTTTCGAGCAGTTCGTGAATGGCTGCAATTGTTTCGGCGTCTTCGGGTCGATCTTCGACCGCCATTTCTTCATCTTCAGGGGGAACTGAGATTCCATCTGCGCTACCGCCAGCAAACAATGGCGCCTCGGAAACGAAATGATCGAGCAAGATGCTCACGACTTGTGGTTTGAGCGCGCTCCAATCGCTTCCGGGAGCCGCGGTGACAGTTACAAAATCGCTGCCAAAAAAGACATTCACCACTTCGCCGGTGTCAAAAATACCTAGTGCAAGTGGGCTGGCCTCGGCTGCTTCAAATGAGGAAAACTCGCGCGTTCCAGACGGCATGACTTGCTTGCCTGGCAGGAATTTGAGGCTTGACGGATTGGGTGTGGTTTCTGTCTCAATAAACATGAGTGGCTATGTAGGAAGCATATGGCGATGCAGCAACCGCCAAGACTTTGTCAAAACCATTCACTATCCCTTCACCCAATCCGCCCCTATATGGTGTTCTATGACATTTATTCCTCGCGCGCTTTGCGTCTTTGCCCTTTTCTCCGCGCCCTTGTCACTTGCGAGCCCTTTGGCGGCTCAGGACAACGCGATGCTCATCCCCGAGCCGGCGCCGGTGGAAACGCCGATACCTGAACCAACGGCGATCCAAGGTGAGGGCGAGACGCCGTGGCTTTATGAAGGGTCCAATGTCCCGGTCGATGAGGAATGGCTGTTTGGGCAAATGGACAATGGCCTGCGTTATGCCGTGCGGCGCAATGGGGTGCCACCGGGTCAGGTTTCGATCCGCGTTCGGATTGATGCAGGTTCTCTGCATGAGCGAGATGAAGAACAAGGCTATGCCCACTTGTTGGAGCACATGCTGTTCCGCGAAAGCGAGTTTTTGGGCCAAGCCGAAGCGATCGCCGCATGGCAGCGTCTGGGCGCAACCTTTGGCAGCGATGCCAATGCTGAAACCAGCCCGACGCACACTGCATATAAGCTGGATGTGCCAGATATTGACCGCGCAAAACTGATCGAGAGCTTCAAATTGCTTTCCGGCATGATCAAAGCGCCGGTTATCAATGACGCCAATGTTGATGCAGAACGCCCGATTGTGCTTGCAGAAAAGCGCGAAAGCGGCGGCGCGTCAGAGCGTGTGGGTGACTTTACGCGGCGCACTTTTTTCGCAGGCCAAAGGCTGGCGGTACGCAATCCTATCGGAACTGTCGAAACACTCAATGCCGCGACGGGCGCGAAGGTTCAGGCGTTTTATGACCGTTGGTACCGTCCTGAAAACACAGTAATCGCCGTTGCCGGTGACGCGCCGGCAGAAGTGCTCGCTGGCCTTGTTGAGCAATGGTTTGGCGATTGGAAAGGCAAAGGCGAGCGGGTTGCTGCGCCTGATTTTGGCGACCCGGTGGCCCCGGCGGGCGCTCCCAAAGCGGCGGGCACTAACCTACCGCTGGGTGAGATCGGGGTTATGGTTGAACCAGACCTGCCGCGCAATCTGACTTACGGAATTATGCGGCCTTGGCGGCAAGTGGACGACACGATTGTCTATAACGAGGGCAAGTTGCTCGATTCACTAGCTCAAGCGATCATAAATCGTCGTTTGGAAGTGCGCGCTCGCGCGGGCGGAAGCTATCTCTACGCGCAAGTGCAGCAGGATGACCTGTCACGCTCGGCCGATGCCACCTTCGTTGCTTTCGCTCCACTGACCGCTGATTGGCAGACGGCGCTTGCCGATGTGCGCGGCGTGATTGCGGACGCGTTGACGACACCGCCGACGCAGGATGAGATAGACCGTGAGGCGGCTGAATTTGATGTAATCTTCGCCAACCAAGTTGAACAAAGCAGCGTTCAAGCCGGATCTGACTTGGCCAATGAACTCGTCAATGCGGTTGATATTCGCGAGACGGTGGCATCGCCAGAGACGTTCCTGTTGGTTTGGCGAGGGATGAAGGATCGCTTCACGCCTGCGGAATTGTTCGCGCGGACCAAAGGCCTGTTTGAGGGAGACGTGGTTCGTTCTGTCTATGTGACGCCTGACGACGACGCGACGAGCGAAGCGCTCAAGCTGGCGCTTGCCAAAGAAGCTGTGATCGACACCACAGCGCGGCTGGCTGAGGGCAAGATCTCCTTTGATGAGCTGCCTACTTTGGGAACTCCCGGTGCGGTCGTTTCGCAGGGCCCGATCAATATTCTCGACGTTGAACGGGTGGACTTTGACAATGGCGTGCGCGCATTGCTTTGGTCGAACGATGCCGAACCTGGCCGTGCCATTGTGCGTGTGCGCTTTGGCGCTGGCTATCGTGCTTTCGATGTAGACAACGCAGTTTATGCAGCGCTTGGAGAGTTTGCGTTGGTTGGATCGGGCTTTGGCGAGCTTGGTCAGAATGAAATTGACCAGTTGGCCGTTGGCCGAAAGCTTGGGTTTGACTTCGCGATTGAGGATGGCGTGTTCACGTTGACCGCGCAAACCCGGTCAGAAGATGTCGCCGATCAGCTCTATCTATTCGCGGCAAAGCTGGCGCAACCGCGCTGGGATGCGGACCCTGTGCTGCGCGCTAGAGCAGCAGCAGAGCTAGCCTATGACTCTTACTCAACCAGTCCGGCTGGCATCATCAACCGTGATTTGGAATTCCTCGTCAACAACGGCGATCCGCGCTTTGCAACGCCAACGCCCGAGCAACTGGCGTCTGCGACGCCAGAGGGATTCCGTGACGCGTGGGAGCCCCTTTTGGCACAGGGCCCGGTCGAAGTTCTCGTCTTTGGCGAGTATGACAAAGACGTGATCATTAAGAAGCTGGCTGAGACGTTTGGTGCCTTGCCTGTCCGCAAGCCCATTGCGCCTGAGGTCGCGGCAAAAGTCCCGACCTTTGCGCAAAGCACCGCCGCGCCAACGGTGCTGAGGCATCGTGGCGATGCCAATCAGGCCGCAGCGGTTATTTCTTGGCCGACCAAGGGCGGTGTGACCAATATCCGCGAATCCCGGCAGCTCGAAATTCTGACCCAATTGTTCAACAATCGTTTGCTCGAAGCTTTGCGTGAGCAGGCAGGGGCGAGCTACGCGCCGCAAGTCTATTCTAACTGGCCAACCGATATTGAAAGCGGAGGCACGATCACCGCTCTTGCACAGCTTGAGCCTGAGTTTGTGCCAATTTTCTTCGCTGAAGCGGAAAAGATTGCAGCGGATCTGATCGCCAATCCACCAGGTGCAGATGAGTTGACGCGGGTGACGGAACCGCTGGCGCAATTGGTTCGCCGCGCGTCGACCGGGAACACCTTCTGGCTCTACAACCTAGAAGGGGCAACGGTCGATCCGCGCCGTATCGGCCTGTTGCGCAGCCTGCTTCAGGACTACTCGCAAACCACTCCGCGCGTTATGCAGCTCCTCGCAAGCCGCTACTTTGGCTCGCGTCAGCCGTTGCAATTGGCGGTGCTGCCTGAAGGCGCTGATTTGAGCAGTCTCGAAGCGGCGGTGGCGGCCTCACAGGCGCAAGCTTCGCGGTCCGGGGCTTCGATTGCGCCGCCGGCACCTGCGACGACGGCCCCGCTAAGCGAAGTGGTTGGCCGCTGATCGACTATAACGATTACTGAGGCTGCGAAATAAAGCTGTCTCAAATAGCCTTCTCGCTTTACAAATTGTGCGCGCTCTCGCACAGCGCGCGGCTATTGCTCAATTGACGAGCACCATCGAATTTTAGACGAGATTGACCTTTGGCACACAACTGGACCCCCGACAGCTGGAAAGCTCACGAAGCGCGGCACTTGCCGAACTATGAAGACCAAAGCGAGTTGGAGGCGGTAGAAGCCACTCTGGGCAATTCGCCGCCATTGGTATTTGCGGGCGAAGCGCGCGCACTCAAAGCGGATCTCGCCGAAGTCGCTAATGGCAAAGCGTTTTTGTTGCAGGGCGGCGATTGTGCTGAGAGCTTTGCCGAGTTCCACCCGAACAATATTCGCGATACCTTCCGCGTGCTGTTGCAGATGGCGGTGGTGATGACATTCGCTAGCAAACGTCCCGTCATAAAAGTCGGTCGGATGGCGGGGCAGTTTGCCAAACCACGTTCCTCACCAACGGAGACCAAAGGTGATGTGACACTGCCAAGCTATCTTGGTGACAACATCAACGGGATTGATTTTGATCCTGTCCAGCGTCGCAATGATCCTAATCGGATGGTGCGAGCCTTCAGTCAGGCTGCGGCGACCTTGAACCTGCTGCGTGCTTTTGCTGGCGGTGGATATGCAAACTTGCGCCAAGTCCACCAATGGACGCTCGAATTTATGGGGCGCACGCCTTGGGCGGACAAGTTCTCTGCAACGGCGGACCGAATTGGCGAAGCGCTCGACTTCATGGAAGCGTGCGGTGTTGATCCGGCAACCGTGCCGCAACTTCAGGGCACCAGCTTCTACACCAGCCATGAAGGGCTGCTTTTGCCATACGAGCAAGCGCTAACCCGGCAGGATTCACTGACAGATGAATGGTATGCGACCAGCGCGCATATGCTGTGGATCGGCGATCGCACACGCTTCCCGGGCAGCGCGCATATCGAATGGGCGCGCGGCATTGGCAATCCGCTTGGGATGAAATGCGGGCCGAGCCTTGAGCCGGATGCGCTGTTGTCGCTGCTCGATGAGCTGAACCCAGCCCGTGAACCTGGGCGGATGACCCTGATCAGTCGGTTTGGTCATGACAAAGTAGAGGAAGGCCTTCCCAAGCTTGTGCGTGCGGTTGAACGCGAAGGGCACCCAGTCGTGTGGAGCTGTGATCCGATGCACGGCAATGTCATCAAATCCGAAAGCGGGTTTAAGACCAGGCCGTTCGAGCGCATCCTTGCTGAAGTGAAAGGCTTTTTCGCTGTGCAC
>CAZOLE010000028.1:0-11402 GCA_964580445.1 uncultured Porphyrobacter sp. | reverse complement strand
ATTTACGAAGTCGTGCCTGCAGGCAAATCGGGTTGGATCACTCCGCGCCGCTATGAGGATAAACCCATTGCCGATGCGGCGAATACTCGCTTGTCCGAAGCCGCGCATGTAAAGCTCCGCTATAAATTGCCCGATGGAGATACATCGAAGCTGATCGACTATGTTGTAACCAACGATCAAATTCGCTCTGCCCGCATGCCCCGCGGTGACTTTGCCTTTGCGGCATCGGTTGCCGCCTATGGTCAGCTGTTACGGGGCGATGAGCTGATGAAGAGTTTCACCTTTGATGATGTCGGCACGCTCGCCGGGGATCAGGACAATTTCTGGCGTCAGGAATTCCTGCAATTGAACGCGCTCGCGGCCAGCATGAAAGGCGGTTGATCGCAGTATCGAACGAAACGGCAAAGGCCGTCGCGCTTTGTTTGAGCGCGGCGGCCTTTTTGCGTCTGGTCATTATGCATGTGGAAAGTCCAATTTGAGTAGAGCGCCCTCCCCCTGCTAAGCTCTCCGACAATATCTATTGTGTTTTAGAGGGCACCCTTCATGTCACCGGAAATTGCTGAGTATCTACCGATCATTGTTGGCGCTGTAGTCGGTGCCATAGTTGCTTTCCTTGTCGTATGGTTCCTGTCCCGGCGATCGACTGTCGTTGGCAGCGACACAAAGACGAAGGATGTGCTGGACGAAGGGGCTGCTCCTGCGTCCCGCAATCAAGCGCTCATTGACGCGCCGCCGGTTAAGGCAGCCCCGGACCCAGTGGCCGCGCCCAGCGCAGAACCCAACGCTGAACCTATTGCAGAGCCAGTTGTTGATCCTGCACCCACCGTTCCTGAATCCTCTGTTTCCGCCGCCGATGATCTCACCCGCATCAAAGGGTTAGGCCCCAAAATCGCAACGATGCTCAAAGATCAGGGTATAACGAGCTATGCGCAAATCGCCGCGTGGAGCGAGGCCGATATCGAACGCATCGATGCTAGCCTAGACAGATTTGCCGGGCGCATCACTCGCGACCAATGGGTCATTCAAGCCAAGCTGCTTTCAGCAGGCGATGAGGCGGGCTTCGCATCACAGTTTGGCCAAAATGGGTGAAGCATGGGGCATGGCTGAGAAAGTTGTGCTATGCCGAGTCGGGCAAGTCTAGGAGGAGCAGGCTATGTCACAGAGAATTCTCGTTGCGGAAGACGAACTAATCGTAGGTTTCGATCTTTGTGACACTGTTCAAGAAGCTGGTTTTGAAGTCGAAGGGCCGCACACCGGCATCTCATCGGCCATGCTGGCATTCCAGAAGTTAAAGCCTGATCTTGCTATTCTGGACGTCCAGTTGGACGACGGCATGGTCTATCAGCTTGCGGAGAAACTGGCGGAAGAGAATGTGCCGATAATCTTCCATTCTGGCCATCATTCGCGCGAAGAAGTGGAAGCGCGCTTTCCAACCGCCACAACACTGGCAAAGCCTTGTCCTCCCGCGCAGGTGCTCCAAGCGGTTACCGATGTTCTCGAGATACAATAGTCGGCAGCAAGACCGAGTTCACTGAGCTCGACTGCGACAATGCTTGCAGCGCACTTAGAACCCTGCGATTGAAACGGGTGAACTCGTTTCAGGAGCAACAAAGTGCATGCCCCCGCACCTAAGAACGCCTCATCAGACTCCCCCAAAGAAGGGATTGTCCCGTTCAATTGGGAAGACCCCTTCGACTTAGAAAGCCAACTTACCGAAGATGAGCGGATGATCCGCGACGCCGCCCATGGCTTCGCGCAAAGCGAACTTCAACCGCGCGTGATCGAAGCTTTTCGCAATGAGGTAAGTGCGCCGGAATTGTTCCCCTTGATGGGGAAGGCCGGGTTTCTCGGCGCAACGATCCCGGAGGAATATGGCGGTGCAGGCGCTGGCTATGTAGCTTACGGCTTGATCGCCCGAGAAATTGAGCGAGTGGATAGCGGTTATCGCTCAATGGCGAGCGTTCAGTCGAGCCTCGTGATGCATCCGATCTATGCTTACGGTTCGGAGGAGCAGCGCCGCAAATATCTTCCCGGGCTTGCAAGCGGCGATTTGATCGGCTGCTTTGGCCTGACGGAACCCGATGCAGGCTCTGACCCCGCTGGCATGAAAGCCGTCGCCCGCAAGGACGGCGATGGCTATGTGATCTCCGGTTCAAAGACGTGGATATCCAACTCGCCTTTTGCCGATGTCTTTGTCGTATGGGCCAAGTCCGAAGAACATGGCGGCGGTATTCGCGGCTTCGTGCTCGAAAAAGGCATGGAAGGGCTGTCCGCGCCCAAGATTGAGGGCAAGATTTCGTTGCGGGCTTCGACCACCGGCATGATCGTAATGGACGAGGTGAAGGTTGGTGCCGATGCACTCCTGCCCGATGTTCAAGGTCTGAAAGGACCATTCGGATGCCTCAACCGCGCACGATACGGGATTAGTTGGGGCGCGATGGGTGCTGCCGAGTTCTGCCTCCACGCTGCACGCCAATATGGCTTGGACCGAGAACAGTTCGGCCGCCCGCTCGCCGGGACACAGCTGTATCAAAAGAAGCTAGCGGATATGATGAGCGATATCGCGCTGGGTTTGCAGGCATCTTTGCGCGTTGGACGGTTGATGGATGAACACCGTTTTAGCCCGGACATGATTTCCATCGTTAAGCGCAACAATGTCGGCAAGGCTTTGGATATCGCTCGCCAAGCCCGCGATATGCATGGCGGCAACGGCATTTCTGAAGAATATCAGGTGATCCGCCACGCCTTGAACCTTGAGACGGTCAACACCTATGAAGGCACACATGATGTCCACGCGCTGATCCTGGGCCGCGCTGTCACAGGCATTGCGGCGTTCTAGGTTGGGAAATTGGACCTCGACACGCAAGCGCTATCCTACCCCGAAGCTGGAATGTAAGAGAGCATGATGATGATGCACGACCGCCATTCTCTATCTGACGATCTTGGGAAAAATCGCAGCGAAGTTTTTGGACCTAAGACAGTGTGCCAAGTGTGCCCAACACGGCGCAAACAGGTTCGGAGGAACGCCCAATGAAGCTGCACGGCTACTTCCGCTCTTCAACCTCCTACCGTTTGCGCATCGCACTGGAACTGAAAGGTCTCAACTACGAGAATGTGCCGGTGAACCTGCTGAAAGCCGAGCAAAAGGGGGACGCGTTCTCCAGTCGCAATCCCTTTTCAAGCGTCCCGATGCTCGAAGCGGGAGGCCGCGATCGCGCACAATCCATGGCTATGATCGAATGGCTGGAAGAGGCCTATCCCGACAAGCCACTGCTCCCCAGCGATCTTGAAGACCGCTACACCGCGCGCGAATTGACTTATGCCATCGCGACGGAACTGCACGCACCACTCAATCTGACGGTACTCAAATATCTCAAGGACGAATACGGCAAGACACAGGACGAGATCGACACTTGGTATCGCCACTGGCTGGCCCGCACTCTCACGCCGGTTGAGAGCCGTTTGGCTCAGCTTGGTTCTGGCGACTTCCTGTTCGACAGACCCGGGATTTTCGAAGCCATTCTAATCCCGCAACTCTACAATGCGCGGCGTTTCAACTATGATCTTGGCGCTTCCCCGCGCATGGTGCAGATTGAGAATGCTTGCCTTGCCCTTCCCGCTTTTCAACACGCGCATCCTGACAATCAACCAGACAACCCACAAAGGTCTAAAACATGAAACTAGCCACGCTCAATGACGGTTCTCGCGACGGTAAGCTGGTGGTCGTTTCGAGAGACCTCACCCGTTACTGTGCGGCAGATAATATCGCGCCGACTATGCAGGCTGCGCTAGACGATTGGGCCCACGTCGCGCCAAAGTTGGAGCTGCTCGCGGTGGATGTGGAACACGAGGCGGTGCCGTGCGAGCGTTTCCACGAACGCGAGGCACATTCCCCGCTACCGCGCGCTTACCAATGGGCCGATGGCAGCGCCTATATCAATCATGTCGAGCTGGTGCGCCAAGCACGAGGCGCGAAAGTACCTGAGAGCTTCTATTCCGACCCGCTGATGTATCAGGGCGGCTCCGACAGCTTCCTCCCCCCACGCGCAGATATACCTTTGGGCGATCCCAAATGGGGCTGCGATATGGAAGGTGAGGTTGCGGTGATCACAGACGACGTCCCCATGGGCGTGAGCGCTGAGAAGGCTGCGGATCACATCAAGCTGGTCATGCTGGTCAACGACGTGTCGTTGCGCGGACTGATCCCTGGTGAACTCGCCAAAGGCTTTGGTTTCTTCCAGTCGAAGCCGGCAAGCGCGTTTTCACCGGTCGCAGTGACGCCTGATGAATTGGGCGATGCTTGGAAAGACAACCTGATCCACCTGCCATTGATGGTCGATTATAACGGCGAAGCCTTTGGTCGCGCTGGGGCCGCCATTGATGCGACGTTCAACCTCGCTCAGTTGGTCGCGCATGCAGCGAAGACTCGGACTTTGACCTCTGGCACGATCATCGGCTCTGGCACTGTGTCTAACAAAGGTGCGGATGGTGGGCCGGGCGAGCCGGTTGTCGAAGGCGGGCTTGGCTATTCGTGCATCGCAGAAATCCGCATGATCGAAACCATAGCCAGCGGCGAAGCTGCAACGCCCTTCATGTCAGCAGGCGATACGGTCAAAATCGAAATGCGCGATGCAGAAAACCACTCTATCTTTGGCAGTATCGAGCAGAAGGTCGTCGCAGTTTAAACTTCAACCGGTTTGAACGCGGTCGCCTCATCGCCCGTATTGGGCGTGCCTTTTGGATCGATGATCAAGACTTTGGCTTCACCATTCTCCGTCCGAGTTCGGTGCTCCACGCCTTGGGGAACGACGAGCAATTCTCCCGCGCATAGACGCTGAGTACCATCGCGAAAATCGATGCAAAGCTCGCCTTCAATCACGAGAAAAAGCTCGTCATTGTCGTCATGCGAGTGCCACGGGAACGCCCCCTCGGCGCGCGCAATGCGTATCTCGTGACCAGCGTAGCGCGAAACAATGCGAGGTGACCAAACATCGGTAAAGGTCGCGAATTTCTCCGCAAGGGTGACTTTGGAAGGCGTGCTATTCGACATAGTGCCTAAGGTAACGAATGGGTTCCTTGCACGCCAGTGTGCTTACGCGCGTCAAGCGCATCAACAAACCCGTGGTTCACATCGCGGTGTTCTGCTTCATCCGCGCGCACGGCGATGATAACATCACGCAAGCCAGCGTCAGCGGGCAACTGCCAGTAGTCAATCGCGATTTGCGGCGCTGGGATGTTTTCGTGCCGACCGGCATCCACCTCTTCAAGATAGGCAGAGTAGCTGATCACTGCTTCTTCCTCGAAATAGCCGACCACTCGATGCGCCGTCCGCGGCGCAAAGAGGTAGAGAAAGAAATAGAGGTTGGAGAAGACGAACTGAGTGACCGCGATGAGCATCCGCTCAAACCAATTTGGTTGCGCGATCTCAATGAAAGTCATCAAATGCATCCGCTCGTTTTCTGCCTCATCAAGCAGTGTGCGAATCCAACCCTCATCGTCGCGCATTTTTCGAAGCGCAGTGAGGTGCTGCCACAGGCCGCCAACCATGCCGGGAACGGCAGCGACTGTCTCCAGAACCACGGCGCGATGCCCATACCGCTTGGCAAAGAACGTATCGGCGAAGAAACGCAGCAACTTCACAAATCGAAAGGCGAGTCTGTCGCTGATGGTGACCGGCTCAATATGCTTTCGCAGGTCAATATCCGGGTTCATCTGACGGACAAGTGGGCGAGTTTTAATGGGCTTCATTGGGCACTCTCAAGTGACCCGGCCCCTTCTACTCAACCCACTGTCGAGCGCCCTGACCGGATCTCTATCGGCAGCAATCTTATGGCAAATTCAGCGCCAAAACTCCATCAGCTTCGACGCCACTAATGTTCGATTTTATGCAACTATTCGAAGCCTAAGCTCTCAGCGACTGCAAAATTTACAATCTTTCCACGCTGTACATTCAGTCCCAAAGCAAGGTGCGGATCGTCTTCACACGCCGCGATCCCCTTTCTCGCCAGAGCCAATCCAAATGGCAATGTCGCGTGGTTGAGCGCATAGCTCGACGTGTGCGGAACCGCACCCGGCATATTGGCAACGCAGTAGTGAATAATGTCATCGACCAGATAGGTCGGCTCCTCATGCGTTGTCGGCTTTGAGGTTTCAAAACACCCGCCTTGGTCAATAGCCACATCAACCAGCACCGCGCGATGCTGCATCAGGCCCAGCATGTCGCGGGTGATAAGGCGCGGCGCGCTTGCGCCAGGGACCAGCACTGCGCCGACTACAACATCAGCATCGGTGATCGCGTTCTCGATTGTGCCTGCATTGGAGAAACGCGTGGTCGCGCGCCCTTGGAACAACTCGTCCAACTCGCGAATGCGCGGCAGTGCACGGTCAAGGATCTCTACATTCGCTCCCAATCCCACCGCCATGCGCGCCGCATGAGTGCCAACCACGCCGCCGCCAATCACGACAACTTTTGCTGGAAGCACGCCGGGCACGCCGCCCATAAGGATGCCGCGCCCGCCATTGTTGGCGTGGCTAGAATGTGCGCTGGCTTCGACCGCAAGCCGACCTGCCACTTCGCTCATTGGTGCAAGCAACGGCAGCGAACCATCGGGCGCAGTCACTGTCTCATAGGCAACCGCACTAACGCCTGATCCCATCAGCCCGCGCGCTTGATCGGGATCCGGTGCTAAGTGCAAATAGGTGAACAAGATCTGCTCTTCGCGCAGTTGTACCCACTCACCGGGTTGCGGCTCTTTGACCTTCACCACCATCTCAGCGCGAGCGAACACTTCCTCGGGCGTATCGACAATGGCCGCCCCAACCGCTCGGTAGTGTTCATCGGTCTTGGAGATACCCAGACCGGCTCCGGTCTCGATGATGACCTGATGACCCGCAGCGACATATTCGCGCGCGGATTCGGGGGTTAGTCCGACACGGTATTCGTGATTTTTGATTTCTTTGGGGACGCCAACAAGCATAATC
The DNA here is from genome assembly GCA_964580445.1 of uncultured Porphyrobacter sp. Classification (GTDB taxonomy): domain Bacteria; phylum Pseudomonadota; class Alphaproteobacteria; order Sphingomonadales; family Sphingomonadaceae; genus Erythrobacter. The sequence goes on along the minus strand of CAZOLE010000028.1, from coordinate 4,421 downwards.
AGCTCCTGCGATAGGGTTCCCGCAGGTTTAAACATCGCGCAAGATAATTTCAATGGCGCGCAAGTCTAAAATGGCTATCTTTGACCCAAACTTGGCTAGATAAGGCGAAGAATGCCCTTTGAGCGCCTACTAAAGCGCCAGCCAAGCGAGTTTAGCCGCGATTAAAGGCTCGAGTGATGCGCTTGATAAAAGAGCTGCTCCGCTTTGGCATTGGCCGGATTCGACCAAAACGAGCGCGGCGAGATAATTCGTCTCCAAAGCAAACTGTGCGGCCCATAGCGTCAGGCCCGCTTGAGACAATTGTTGGTTTTTCCATGCTCGGCGTCCCCGATTCGCGACTTATTATTTCAAGACAGTATCAGCATCCCTGTGGAAAACTGAGTCTTAAATTTAGACTTAAGGAAAAATTTACATTTGTGCTCAGTCGGTTCGTTGAGCGCCGGCTTGTCGCACCTCCTCCAAAGTCGGGTAGCCATTGACCGCCATAAGCAAATCTGCCTCCGCAAGTATCGACCGCAAAACCCACTCGGCTCCCCTAGCGCCACCTATGGCCAAGCCATAAGTGTACGGCCTGCCCACACCTACTGCGGTCGCTCCCAAAGCCAGCGCCTTGATCGCATCCGAACCTGAGCGAATTCCGCTGTCAAACAGGACCGGCGTGTCCCCAGATGCCGCAACAACATCGGACAACAGGTCGATTGTTGCGATGCCGCCATTGGCCTGCCTGCCACCATGATTAGAGCAATAAATCGCATCTGCGCCGTGATCGACCGCTTTGCGCGCGTCATCAGGATGGCAAATCCCTTTGAGCACAATGGGCAAGTCCGTGACCGATTTGAACCACTCAACATCTTCCCAAGTTAGCACCTGCCCAAAGGTTGCAGCCCAAATCAGAATAGCGGTTTGCATATCCTCTTCAGGTGGCTTTTGCAGCAGCTTACGAAACTCAGGATCAGTCATATAGTTTTGCAGAACCTTGCCGCGCAGTTGCGGGAAGTTTGACGCGTTGAGATCACGCGGACGCCAGCCTGTGACCCAAGTGTCCAGTGTCACCACCAAAGCAGAATAGCCCGCTTTCTCGGCGCGCTGGATCATGCTTTGCGCCACATCCTTATTGCGCGAAGTGTAGAGTTGGAAAAATGCGGGCGTGTCGCCGCAGGCCGCTTTCACATCCTCCAACGGATCATTCGACAAGGTAGAAGCACAGAACGGCACCCCTGTCGCCGCCGATGCCTGAGCCGCAGCGATATCACCGTGGCGATCCTGCGAGGCTTCACCATTCAAACCAATTGGAGCCATAAACAGAGGATTGTCGTATTTTTGACCAAACAACTCAATTGAGAGATCGCGCTCCGAACAATCGACCATCATGCGCGGGATCATGCCCCAATGGTGAAACGCCGCCGCATTTTGATCTTGTGTGTGCTCATCGCCGCAACCACCCGCGACATAGTTCGTCATCATAGGCCCAAGCGCTTCGTGCGCGCGCTTCTCCAGCGTAGCGAAATCGACCGGAAAGTCCGGCAGGATGCCTTGCAAACCGGCATTGTAGATTTCATTTTGCATCGCGCCGAAATAACTCATGGGCCAGCCTCTCTAGTGTTTGTTTGTTGCGCAGAGATTGGACCGAAGACCTGCCAAGCCGCAAGCGAATTCGTGGAATCAAAGCCATTGACTTCACGCACTTCTCACTCGGGTGTTCAGGGGCCTCTTCACAATCTGTCAAAACTCCGCAGCCTTGCTTGCACGGCAATTCTCGCGCCGCCACCTTTGCGACATTTTCGAAAAGCATACCGACTTAGTGTTGTGCGCCTTTGAATTTGCGCGATATGATACGCCCTAAGAGGAGACACAACCTGATGCGCGCGACCCCGGATTTTGACTTCCAATTAGGCGAAAGCGCGGAGATGATCCGCGAAAGTGTCGGCCGGTTTGCTGATGAACAGATCATGCCGCTCGCGAACACAATCGACCGAGAGGACTATTTCCCGCGCGCTGAATTGTGGGGCGCGATGGGCGAATTGGGGTTGCACGGGATCACAGTTGACGAAGCCGATGGCGGGCTGGGCCTAGGCTACCTCGAGCATGTGATTGCGGTCGAAGAAGTCAGCCGCGCCAGCGCATCGCTTGGCCTTTCATACGGTGCGCATTCGAACCTTTGCATCAATCAAATCCGCCGCTGGGGCAATGACGAGCAAAAGGCGAAGTATCTGCCCGGCCTAATTTCCGGTGAGCATGTCGGCAGCCTCGCAATGTCCGAAGCCGGCGCGGGGTCGGATGTGGTATCCATGAAGCTCAAAGCCGAAGAAGTTCAGGGCGGTTACGTCCTCAATGGCACCAAGTTCTGGATCACCAATGCGAGCGAGGCGGACACTCTAGTCGTCTATGCCAAAACCGATGGCCATGCCGGATCGCGCGGGATTACCGCATTCGTGATCGAGAAGGATGACGAAGGCTTCTCCATCGGTCAGAAGATCGAGAAGGTCGGCATGAAAGGCTCGCCCACAGCTGAGCTGGTGTTCGATGACTGTCATATCCCGGAGGACCGCATCATGGGTCCGGTAAATGGCGGCGTGGGCGTGTTGATGAGCGGGCTGGATTATGAGCGGGTGGTGCTTTCGGGTATCCAACTGGGGATCATGCAGGCCTGCCTCGACACGGTTATTCCCTATCTGCGCGAGCGTAAGCAGTTCGGCAAACCCATCGGGTCCTTCCAACTGATGCAGGCCAAGGTGGCCGATATGTATGTCGCGCTGCAATCGGCGAGGAGCTACACCTATGCGGTGGCGAAAGCCTGCGATGCGGGCCAAACAACACGCTTCGATGCGGCGGGCGTGATCCTGTTGGCATCGGAAAACGCCTTTAAAGTTGCCGCCGAAAGCGTGCAGGCACTGGGCGGCGCAGGCTATACACTCGATTGGCCGGTGGAGCGCTATATGAGGGATGCAAAGCTGCTGGACATTGGCGCTGGCACGAACGAAATTCGCCGGATGCTGATCGGGCGCGAATTGATTGGGGCGGCGGGATGAGTAAGCTGGGGCGCAATTGGCTCGTTGGCGCTGCTCTATTAAGCGCCGTCGCTTGCTTCATTCACATCGCCACTATTTTCGGTGGCGGAGATTGGTATCGCTTCTTTGGCGCCGGTGAAGAAATGGCCAAGCTGGATGAAGCGGGTTCGTGGCACCCGGCCATCGTCACCATGTTTATCTCTGCAGTGCTTGCAGGCTGGGTCGGTTACGCTTTGTCCGGTGCTGGCGTCATCCTCCGATTGCCGCTCCTGCGAACGGCTTTGGTGGCGATAAGTTTGGTGCTTCTTATGCGCGCGTCTCTCTATTTCTCCCCTCAATTCTGGCTTCCGGAACATAGCCCGGCATTCATTCTATGGTCTTCGCTGGCAGTACTGGTTTTGGGGCTTGCCTTTGCAATTGGGACCGCGCTTTCATGGAAGCGACTGTCCAGCGCATCGGTGCATCAGCCAATTCAGGAAAGGCAGATTGAGGCGTCATGACAGCACCTGTTTTCACATCCAAACTCGACCATGAAGCGCCTGAGGCAAAGGCTCGCACGGCGCATAACACGTCGCTGGCAAACGACCTGCTCGCCACTGTCGCGAAGGCTGCGCTCGGCGGACCGGAGCGCTCGCGTGAGCGGCATGAAAGCCGTGGCAAACTCCTTCCTCGTGAGCGGGTCGAACGTCTACTCGACCCCGGCTCACCCTTCCTCGAGATCGGCCAACTCGCCGCCAATGGCTTGTATGACGCCGATATCCCCGCCGCCGGAATGATTGCTGGCATCGGCCGCGTATCTGGTCGCCAAGTGATGATCGTGTGCAACGATGCGACCGTCAAAGGCGGTACCTATTACCCGATGACGGTCAAGAAGCATCTGCGCGCGCAAGAAATCGCGCAGGAGAACCGCTTACCCTGCATTTATCTGGTGGACTCAGGCGGCGCGAACCTGCCGCATCAAGCCGAGGTCTTTCCCGATCGCGACCACTTTGGCCGCATCTTCTTCAACCAAGCCAATATGTCGGCGCTCGGCATCCCGCAGATCGCCTGTGTCATGGGCAGCTGCACCGCAGGCGGAGCCTATGTCCCGGCCATGTCAGACGAGACCGTGATCGTTCGCAATCAAGGCACGATATTCCTCGCCGGACCGCCATTGGTGAAGGCTGCAACAGGTGAAGAAATCACTGCCGAAGACCTTGGCGGCGGAGATCTCCACGCCAAGAAATCGGGCGTCGTCGATCACTTGGCCGAGAATGACGAGCACGCGCTGACCATTGTGCGCGACATCGTGAGCCACCTTGGCGAGAACACCGATGCCGCCAAGAACATCGCACTAAAAGACCCGCGCCCGCCCAAGTTCGACGCCGACGACCTTTATGCCCTGATCCCAGAAGATGTCCGCGCGCCCTACGA
>CAZOLE010000027.1:0-11587 GCA_964580445.1 uncultured Porphyrobacter sp. | reverse complement strand
GGGGAAGGTTATTGCGGTGGATGTGACCGAGGGAGATGCAGTTACCGCTGGCCAGCGCCTCATGGTGCTTGAAGCGATGAAGATGGAGCACGCGCTCACCGCGCCATTTGATGGCACCGTTACCGAGCTTGCCGCATCAGAAGGTGCGCAGGTGCAGGTTGAAGCCGTGCTGTGTGTTGTGGAGCCGGATAAAGAATAGAGCCCACCCCCAACCCCTCCCGCAGGCGGGAGGGGAGTGAGACTTGCCAGCTTGCTGGCTTAGTCGCAACGGGGTGGGCATAGCGACGAACCATAGGACAGAAACCCCGTCCTCAAGTAACGAAGTAATAGGACTGAAAGAATGCCGGGTAAATTCTTCGATCAATGGGAAATGGGCGAGACGCTGACCCACGACATCCGTCGCACGGTGACGGAGACGGACAATGTGCTCTTCACCACCATGACGCACAATCCGCAGCCGCTGCATCTCGATGTTGAGGCGGCGAAGGCCAGTGAGTTTGGTCAGATCCTTGTGAACGGCACTTTCACGTTCTCGCTGATGGTAGGGTTGTCGGTCGGAGACACGACACTGGGCACGCTGGTCGCAAACCTTGGTTACGACAAACTGGTGATGCCAAAGCCGGTTGCGATTGGCGATACTTTGCGGTGCGAGACCGAAGTGATCGCCCTCAAGCCGTCAAAATCGCGTCCCAATGCCGGAATTGTTACCTTCCTTCATCGGTGCCTCAATCAGCGCGACGAAGTCGTTTGCCAATGCGAACGCGCCGCGCTGATTAAAAAGAGTGACGCGAACTAAGCCCACTCAAAAGAGGTTCAAACCGAGCCTTGAGTAGCCTGTTTCGCGAGCTCTTCTTCATCCCAGCCTAACAGCTCACCAAAGACCTCAGCGTTGTGCTGTCCCGGATGGGTTGGTGCTGAATGGCGGAAGCCCGATTTCGACTTAGAGAAGCGGGGGAAGGCATTTTGCATTTTCAACTTTCCATGCCCGTCGGTCTCCACTTCGATGATCGCTTCGCGCGCTTTGAAATGCGGATCGTCGATCATATCTTTAGCAGTGTAGACCCGGCCAGCGGGGATCGAATGCTTGATCATCAAGGCATCAACTTCGTCAATCGTTAGCGTGCCTGTCCAATCGTTGACCCGCTCATCAAGCTCAGTCTGATTGACGCCGCGCGCGATATGCGTGGCATAGCGATCATCTTGCGCCAGCTCTGGTTGTCCCATTGCTTCGGCAAGGCGTGCGAAAATTGCATCGTTGTTGGCACCGATCATAAACGGACCATCTTTGCAGCTATAGACGTTGGACGGTGCAATGCCCGGCAGAATTGACCCGGAGCGTTCGCGGATAAAATCGTTATAGTCATATTCGGGGACCAGCCCTTCCATGACTTGCAAAACCGCTTCGTACAAAGCGGTGTCGATGACTTGACCCTCGCCCGTTTTCTCGCGGTGATGCAGCGCCGCGAGCACGCCCATAGTGCCATATGTCGCGCACAAAGTGTCACCGATAGAAATGCCCATGCGCGCAGGCGGTCTGTCAGGATCACCGACGATATAGCGCCAACCGCCCATCGCTTCACCAATGCCGCCAAAGCCAGCGCGCGAGGAATAAGGCCCGGTTTGGCCATATCCAGACATACGTGCGATGATTAGTCCAGGATTGATCGCGTGAAGCTCTTCAGGGCTGAGTCCCCACTTCTCCAATGTACCGGGCTTAAAGTTCTCAACCAACACATCAGCTTTGGCGATCAGTTGACGAGCGATTTCCTGACCTTCGGGGATACGCAAATTGCAAGTTACAGACCGCTTGTTGCGCGCGATCACTTCCCATTGGACTTTCTCGTCGCCCTGCCCCCAAACACGCATTGGGTCGCCCTTGCCAGGCGCTTCGATCTTAATCACGTCAGCGCCCATATCGCCGAGCAGTTGGCCACAAAACGGGCCAGCTAGAAGCTGACCCATCTCGACAACTCTCAGCCCGTTCAAGGCGCCATCATTCTTGATCCGGCTCATTCAGCCGCCTCCGCCAGATGATCGTGATGCCAGACGGGCTGAACGGGCGCAGGCAGCCCCGTCTCTTCTTCACAATTCGCGCGCAGGTCTTCGATGCTTGGTCCGTAGTCAAACAGCGAGAGCTCGCCGCGCTCCGATTTGATTTTGTCACGCAACGCATCGGTCGCTGCGGTATCGATCACACCATCGGCATCCGCCACAACGCCGTAAGCCTTGGCGCCTTCGGACGTGACCAATCCTTGACGGATCTCAAGACCCACAAGTTCAGGATCACGTTCCAGCGGGTCGCCCCAGCCGCCGCCGCCCCAAGTGATGAAGTGCAGCAAATCACCAGCCTTCACCGGCACGTCCTCGACCTTGTTGCCGACGATTTCAGTCGTGCCATCAGGGTGTTCGAGCACTTTCTTAGCGCGCATTCCCGGATGTCCGCCATTCACGCCCCAAGGGGGCACAAACCAACGATCATCATGCACCGCAATCGCGCCATCTGCAAGGAAGCGATAGGTCATATGAATGCCGTTGCCGCCACGGTGAAGCCCTGCCCCGCCACTATCGGGTTCGGTTGAGTAGCGTTCGATCCGCAATGGGAAATAGCGCTCCAAAAACTCGTTCGGGACATTCGTGAAGCCCGGCCAGAGCGAGTGCCCATCAGGACCATCGCCCAGCGGCCTGCCGGGGATACCGCCAAAGCCGATCTGGAACAGTTGGAACCAGTCGCGTCCGCCAGCCTCATTCTTGTCCCAACCGGAATAGAACAGATGCGGGCTTGAGCTAAAGCCGGCCGCATTCAGAAACTCCGGTGTGCCTTGGCCCAGCAATCCACCAAGTATATCGAAAATTCGGCCTAGCGCGTGAGTACGGCCTGAGAGCGCCGCGGGGAATTCCGGTTTGAGCAAAGAGCCCTCCGGAATGCGAACTTCGATCAGATCGTAGAACCCGTCATTGAACAGGATCTGCGGATCGAAGACCATGATCATGTAGATGCCAAAGAACATCTTGAACATGTTTTCATTGAGGAAGAAGTTGATCGAAGCGACCGATTGCGGGTCCGTCCCTTCAAAGTCGAGGATGACTTTATCGCCCTCGCGCCACATCGTGCATTTGATCTTGTAAGGGCCAAAGCCCTTACCATCGTCGCATATGTAATCCTCAAAGCTCGCCTTTGACTCTGGGATCGCTTGGCCGATCAAAGCCTTCATCGCGCGATGGTTGCGCGCGAGCAGTTCTTTGGTCGCCGACACATAGACATCATCACCAAATCGCTCCGCCATTTCGACAACGCGGCGCGAAGCGACCCGGCAGCTCGCGATCAGCGCGTTCAAATCGGCCTGACACCAATCGGGCTTACGCGTCTGGTGCATGACCAGCTTCATCAGGTCTTCGTTGTATTCGCCTTTGCTCCAGATTTTGACCGGAGGAATACGAACGCCTTCTTCGAAGATCGAACTTGCGCCGATTGGCATTGAACCTGGCACAGAGCCGCCAATGTCCGATTGGTGCCCGAACATCGCGGTATAGGCGATCAACCGGCCATCCTTGAACACTGGCAGAAGAACCAGCCAATCGTTGGAGTGGCTAATGGCGCCATCACACGAATACGGATCAGAGAGGAAGATCATGTCTCCATCTTCGAGTGTTCCGTCAAATTGATTGAGGAAGCCGTCAATAAAGCTGCCGAACTGGCCGACAATCATCTCTCCCGTCGGTGCGGCGATAAGCGGGAACGCATCCCCTTGCTCACGAATACCCGGGGACATGGCGGTCCGAACCAACGTCGCGTCCATTTCTATCCGAGCGTTGCGAAGAGCATTTTCGATGATGTCGAGCGTAACCGGATCAATATCGATCGGGTTGAATGGCTGACTGTTTGTTTGAATGATTTCTGCAGGCATGGCCTTAACCTTCCTCGCTCAAATTGATCATGATATTGCCAACCGTATCGACGGTGGCTGTGCAGCCATTTTCGACCAGAGTGGTTGAGTCCATCTCTGTGATAATGGCTGGGCCGGTTATGACATCGCCCTGTTTCAAGCGCGCTCGGTCATAAATCACGGCCGCCCGCTCTTCGCCGTCCATCCACAACGTATGATCGCGGATTTTGGCATCGGCGGGATCGCCATTGCCTTTAGGCAGCTCTGACGCCGGAAGTGCGGGCGCCTCACCCATGGCCACTGCACGAAGGTTCACGATTTCATGCGGTGTATCCATGTTGAATGTGAATAGCCGCAAGTGCTCTGCATTGAACCGCTCCAACACTCCTTCGATACCGTCTTTGCGCAACAGGTCCGCGTCGATGGTCAACGGCACTTCAAAAGCCTGCCCGGCATAACGAATATCGACCTCAAACTCGCTTGTGATCGCTGCGTCAGCAACACCATCTGCGAGCAGTTCTTTTCGGGTTTGCGCTTCCATCTCTTCCAGCACGGTGATGAGATCGGACACGTCGGTGTCCTTCGCTAGCTTGCTGAACGAACGCGCGGTTTCTGTGCGCATCCTCGTTGTCGCATCGCCGAGCGCGCACAGTACACCGGGCGAAACAGGTGAAACAGCAGGCCAGCTGCCCATCAATTTCGCGACAGCGTTCACATGAAGCGGACCAGCTCCGCCAAAACCCATCACTGCGAATTCGCGCGGATCATAGCCTTGTTGAACGCTGATCATGCGAAGAGCGCCAAACATGTTCTCATTGACGATGTCGATGATGCCGCGCGCTGCTTCCATCAGTCCAACACCCAGCGCATCCGCCACGGTCTGAACCGCTTTCTTTGCGCCTTCGCGATCAAGCTGGAACGAACCGCCCAGTAAGTCTTCAGGCAGATATCCCAACACAACATTCGCGTCGGTCACGGTCGGGACTTCGCCGCCTTTGCCGTAAGCAACCGGCCCCGGCACCGCACCTGCGCTTTCAGGACCAACCCGAAGCGCTCTGGTAAGCTCGGGAACGTGCGCGATAGAGCCACCGCCAGCGCCCACTGTTTTTACATCCAGTGCAGAAGCGCGAACGGACAAGTGCCCCACTTCCGTGGTGCGTTGCCTGCGTGGCTCCAAACCTTCAATCAACGCAACATCGGTTGACGTTCCGCCCACATCCAAGGTCAGAATGTTCTTAAGTCCAGCGTTTTTGGCAACCCAAAGCGCGCCGGTCACACCGCCAGCAGGGCCCGACATAAGAATGTTGACCGGATGTTCTTCGGCTTTCTCGCTGCTCATCAAGCCGCCATCAGAACGCAGCAACGACAGCCGACCTTTCAGGCCTTCCTCTTCGAGACGGTTGCGCAGATTGGACACATAATTGCCAACGATTGGGCGAACCGCAGCATTCGCGACGGTTGACAATGTCCGCTCATACTCCTGCATTTCAGGAAGCACTTCGTGGCTCAAGGAAACCGGTAGGCCGGGTAGCTCCTCTGCCGCGATTTCGCCAATCCGCTTCTCATGCGCACCGTTCACATAGGCGTTAATGAGGCTGACGGTCAGCGCCTCAACGCCTTGGCCTTTGAGCTTGCGCAGGGCTGCTCGCACCGCGTCTTCATCAAGTGGGCGCGCTTCGCTGCCATCTGCATTCATGCGTCCGGGTACATCAATCGTGTCTTCGAGTGCGGCGAGCGGCTGCGGCTTTGGCCAAACAATCCACGCTGCCAGACCGCCGGGCACGAAACTGCGCGCAATCTGCATAACGTCGCGATAGCCTTCGGTTACGATCAAGCCGACTTTCGCGCCCTTGCCTTCCAGCACAGCGTTGGTCGCAACAGTCGTCCCATGAAGGAAAAACTCGATCTCACTTGCGGCAACATTGGCCTCTTTCGTGATGGCTTCCACACCATTCAGAATTCCTTCCGAACTGTCGTGTGGAGTCGATGGCGTCTTGTGACGCCAAAACGACCCAGTCGCATCATCGAACAACAGGAGGTCGGTAAAAGTCCCTCCAACATCAACACCCAAACGATAGCCCATCAGGCGGCCGTCCTTTCTTTCTTAGAAGCCGGTTTTGGAAACCCGCCAGCTTTGCCGACCATTGCCGGCATTTCCTTGTCCATGGCTGCGCTCAGCCAATGGTTCGTCTCAATCAGCGCATCGAGCGACAGACCTGTTTCAATCCCCGCCCGATCCAGCATGTAATGAACATCTTCGGTTGCCACATTGCCCGCGGCGCCCGGCGCAAACGGACAGCCGCCTAGGCCCCCGATAGAAGCGTCAACGACGCTTGCTCCAGCTCCAATAGCTGCCCAGACGTTAGCAAGTCCGGTCCCACGAGTGTTGTGGAAGTGAACGCGCACCGGAAGCGGGTTAATCGCTTCCTTCACACGCTCAACCAACCGCGCGACATGCGCAGGATTGCCCACCCCAATCGTGTCTGCCAGCGCGATCTCTACTGGCCCAGCCTTCGCTAATTCACGCGCCATCATAACGACGCGATCTTCATCAACTTCGCCATCGAACGGACAGCCAAAGCTTGCAGCAATGGTCGCTTGCCCGCTCAATCCAGCTTGTTGTGCTCGCTCGATGATTTCGTGACACACTGCGATGGTCTCATCGCTTGACTGCCCTTGATTGGAGATTCCCAAGCCATCCGTTGCAACCGCAACCGCACCAAGCTGATCGATTTTACCGGTCGCAATCGCCCGCTCAGCGCCCCGCATGTTCATGACAAGACCGATATATGTGACGTCATGATGCTGAGTAAGGCCCGCACAAACGTCGTCTGCATCGGCCATTTGCGGAACCGCTTTGGGATTGACGAAACTTGTCACTTCCAAACGCTTCGCCCCAGCTGCGATCGCCCGGTTGATCAATTCCAGCTTGCTCTCGGTTGAGATCGCCTGCTTTTCATTTTGCAGGCCATCACGAGGGCTAACCTCAACAATTTCGATAGGACTTGTATACATTTTTGCTCAGGCCCGCTTTCTTTCATGGGCTTTTTCACTAGCCAGCATGGATTGATGCGCATCGGCATACACATGAAACGCCCGGCGAATGTGACCGGCCATTATTGTCTCTGCCCATCCAGCATCGCCGCGCTCCAAGGCTTTGATCAATTCGCCATGCTCGTGGTGAGATCGTTTCAATTCATCCGCACTGTAGTGATGGCCGGTGCGCCATATGATCGGCTGCTCGATCAGCGATTGAAGCAATATTTCGAGTCGCCTTGACCCAGCTACAGCCAGAATTTCAGCGTGAAACTCTCGGTTCGCTTCGAGAAATGCGACCACATTTGGAGGCGATGCCAGAATGGCCTTTTCTACGGAGGCGTTTACCATTTCTAAGCGCGCGATCCCGCTGGCATCGATTCGAGAAGCTGCGCGCCGGGCGGCCACCCCTTCAAGCAAAGCGCGCAGTTCGAACGCATCTTCAATATCGTCCAATGACCAATCCGCTACATAGCTGCGCTGTGATTCGGTGCGCCTCAGCAAAAGCTCCGATTCAAGTTTGCGCATCGCTTCTCTAACGGGCGTGCGGGACACGCCGCATATCTCAGCCAGTGCCTCCTCGCGCAACTGGTCCCCAGGCGCGAGTTCGCCGGAGATTATCTTCTCCCGGATGGTCGCGTATGCGATGTCCGACGCTTTCGACATTCTCTTCCCTGGAAGCTTGACTCGTTTAATTTGTATACAATATGGCAAGGCTGTCGCAAGGGTTACGTATCCGCAGGATGGTTAGATGCGGGTTTTCGGGGAGTTCACTTGATGAAGCATCAATTCAAAGCGCTGCTATTGGCTTCTGCCACCGTAGTGTCGTCAGCTGCGACGCCCGCTTTGGCGCAGTCCACCGATCAGGAAGCAACGGAAGATGAAGGTCCTGGCGGCATAGTTGTGACCGCGCGGCGCCAAAATGAATCTCTCGTTGATGTGCCTGCTTCCGTTACAGTTATCTCAGCGGATACGCTGGAAAAAACCGGGATCAGCAAGGCTGACGAATTTGTCCAGCTAACCCCGGGTGTGACTATTGTTTCCGGCACAGCGGAAGCCGGTGACACTCAGATCAACATTCGCGGTATTAACGGCGCGCGCGACGCGGAAAGCTCGGTCGCTCTGGTGGTGGACGGAATTCTCAAGACTAACACCGCACAGCTCAACCAAGATCAAGGTACCTTGCGCCAGATTGAAATCCTCAAAGGTCCGCAAGGCGCCATTTATGGACGCAATGCGGCCGCCGGTGCGATTGTCATCCAAACCGCAAAGCCGGGTGACTTTCTGGAAGGTGGCGCCCGATTGAGTGTTGCCGAAGACAACACCTACAATGGCAGCGCTTTTATCTCGACGCCAATCGGCGAAGGTGCAGGCCTGGTGCTTTCGGGAAGCTATTTCACCACGGATGGTTTTTTCAGAAACGACTTCCTGAATTCCGACACCATTGACGATCAAGAAATTTGGTCTGTCGATGGCCGGTTCATTGCGCAACTCGGCAGTTCAACCGAACTTGATCTCAAGGCGCGCTATGCCGAACTTAACGGCGCTTCGATCAACTTCAACGCAGCGTTCCATCTGCCAAACTTTGCCGGTGCAAACCCGGCGTTCTTTGAGGATGTAAATGATCACGAATTCAACTTCGCCTCAAACATTCGTCCAACCAACGAGCAGCAGACCTTCGAAATATCCGCCAAGTTGGAGCATCAGTTTGACGCAGTCACGCTGACCGCATGGGCACTTTACAGCGACGTCGATCAATTGCTGACAGCGGACGGCACCAGCGCCGACTTCGCGCGCTTCACCTTCCCCGGTGCGACGCCCGATTCAGTAGCCGCGTCCAATTCCTGCTTCGAAACCACTGCAGAGCTAACTGGTTTCCCCGTCAATCCGCCAGGATTTATTGGCGCGACGCCGGTGCCGTTCATTTTTGATCCAGTGAACGGTTCAACTTTCGGCCCATACAGCCCAACGACTTGTGATGGAACGCAACTGCAGATCCGCAACCAAAGCGATTTCAGCGGTGAGATCCGGTTGGCATCAGACAATGGCTCCCCGCTTCAGTGGCAGCTGGGTGCCTATTATCTCCATATCGACCGCGAGACAGGCGTAAGCCTAGGCGCTGATTTGGGCTTTGGCGTAAGCCGTGACCTTTTCAATCCGGCGGGTTCGAACAACCCAACAACGCTGCTCTACAACGATGATTTCTCAACTGATGTCTATGCGGTTTTCGGTTCGGCAGAATGGGAAGCAACCGATAGGCTGACGATCGGAGTTGCTCTGCGCTATGACATTGAAGATCGGAGTGTTTCCAACCTGGTGCCCGTCGTGGCTGATCCAATTACCGGCGGCCCGATCAATCCCGGTCAAGCCTTTGGTCCGATCCCCGATCAGTCAGAGACATTCCGCCAGTTGCAGCCAAAGATTTCGCTGCGCTACGCGTTGACAGACGACATCAATTTCTACGCGAACTGGGGCATTGGTTTTAAGTCTGGCGGTTTCAACAATCAGGGCTCTGCTGCGATTGTCGATCAGAACTTCAACCAGTTTATCGGAACTAACGTGCTAGTCGAAGACGTCTTCCGCAAAGAAACTTCAAGCGCTTTTGAAGCGGGCTTTAAAGGCACGTTGTTTAACGATGCTGTGAATTTCGACCTCGCAGCCTACCACACCACTGTCGACGACATGCAGTTCTTTGAATTCTTCGTTGGCGCATTCGGCTTGTTGCGTGTGGTTTCCAACATTGATGAAGTCGAAGTGTATGGCGCTGAATTCAATCTCAACGCTGAGCTGATCGAAGGCTGGTCAGTGTTCGGTTCGGTCAATGTCACTGGGAGCGAGATTAAGGAGAATTCGTCTCGCCCAATAACGGTTGGCAATGAATCGCCATATACAGCCGACTTTACGATCAATCTGGGATCGCAGTTAGATTTACCAATCAACGATCGTGTGAACTTCATTGCCCGCGCTGACTACCGGATAACGGGGCCAACTTGGTTCCATACTGTGCAAGAAAACACTAGCCCAACGCTGTTTAGCGGGTTGTTGCCCGGATCAGCGCTAGCGCTGCCAGCATTTGTCGGAGATGCAGACTACTCGATCACGCAACGTGAAACGTTCTCGATCCTCGATGCGCGCATTGGCTTTGAATATGACTACGTGACGATCGCTGTCTTTGCTGAGAACTTGACCGACGAACGCTACCTCAATGAAGTCATTCCGGCGATTGAATTTGGCGGCTCATTTATCTCGCCAGGCGGATTGCGCCGTTTTGGTGTGGATGTTGCTTTCAACTTCTGAGTAGGGTTGACCCGGTTTTTTGAAGTTAGAGCGGGGCCACACTCATGTCACAGCTGGAAGACAATTACGCAAAGGCATACGGTCAAAAGGCTGGCTTTGGGGAAAAGCCCGCATTGCTTTTGATCGACTTTGTTCAGGGCTACTTTGATCCTGATTGCGATCTGTTTGCCGATGTTGACGATGCGCTTGCATCGGCCCTGCGCGTGCGCGAAGCGGCCCATAGCGCGGATGTTCCGGTCATTCTGACAAATGTCGTCTACCACCCCTCAGCAATGGATGGCGGGCGTTTTTACGAAAAAGCTCGCCCATTGCGGTACTTCCTTTCAGGAAGTCCCATGGGCAATTGGCCTGAGGGATTGGAGCCGCGCGAAAACGAGCTCATCATTTCCAAGCAATATCCCAGCGCCTTTTTCGGAACGTCGTTGGCATCGACCTTAACCGCACTGTGCGTCGACAATGTCATCCTGACAGGTCTAACGACGAGTGGATGCGTGCGCGCATCTTGCGTTGATGCGATGTCGCATGGATTCAAGACCTCGGTCGTAAGTGAAGCGGTTGGCGACCGTCATGAAGCACCGCACGAAGCCAACCTTTTCGATATGGACGCCAAATACGCCGATGTGGTGAGCGAGACCGAGATCGTCGCTCACCTAAAGACGTTGGTCTAACGCGCGTTTTTAGAACGGCGGCTTAGCGGCTGGCGCGGTCGGTATCTTACCGTCAGCGGGCAAAGACGCTGGGGTTTGCTCACGCGCATACCATTCAAGCGAGGATAGCGAAGGATCTTCCCACACATCAGGCGCTTTTAGATATTTCGGGTGGGTTTTCTCGGCGTAGTCGAGCGCAACTTGATCGGCCAAATCCAAGGTATCGCCCGAACCCATAAAGCAGCTGTAACAGATATGGCCGTCGCTTGGCCCCATCAACATCCATGGCAGCCAAGGTGTGATCCGAGACCACGTACCGTTGGTTTTGACCGTTGTGTTCTCGGGGTTCTGCATCTCGTTCCAGTCGATCTGATACATGAACATTTCAGTCACGCGATTGAACCGACTTCCACTTTCCCGCGGCCATTTATCCGGTTGCAAGGCAGCTGGATAGAATAGATTTATCCGCTGGGCCATATTGAGCACATTGCCTTTGCGGCTCCAATCAAGTTGGAGCGGAATCTTGGGCGGCGCATCTTGATTCAACCCGCCATAGCTGGGCGGTAGAGGAACATAGTCAGTCAGTTCAAAATTGAACGGATCGTTCGCGATATGAACGACTTTGACTTCCTCTTCCAAATACGGATTGAACCATGTGTCCATGACTTCGCCGGTTTCCAAATCGGTGTAATAACCAACTTCGCGCAGCACTTTGCGATAACC
>CAZOLE010000026.1:0-12023 GCA_964580445.1 uncultured Porphyrobacter sp. | reverse complement strand
GGCCTATGTGATCGGCGAACTGCTGAGCACGGGGCTGGCGCATAGCGACATTCTCACCGTGTCGGACGGTGGGCTGGTTGACTACACCGCAGAACCGGTTTTGGCCGAAGACGAATTGGCTTGGTCGCCGGTCAGCGAAAGCCGCGATGACACAATGCTCCGCCCTGTGCCCGAAGCTTTTCAATCCAATGGTGGGATGACGCTGCTCGAAGGCAATCTGGGCCGCGCTTGTATAAAAACTTCAGCAATTCCCGAAGCCAACTGGACCATCGAAGCGCCATGCCGCGTATTCTCGACGCAGGCCGCTGTGAAAGAGGCATTTGCCGGAGGTGAGCTTGACCGCGATGTCGTGGTCGTCGTCCGGTTCCAAGGGCCGCGTGCCAATGGCATGCCCGAACTCCACGCTCTCACCCCTTCACTGGGCCTGTTGCAGGATCGCGGGCGCCGCGTCGCACTTGTCACAGATGGCCGCATGTCAGGTGCATCGGGCAAAGTGCCAGCGGCGATCCACTGCACTCCGGAAGCAAAGGGTGGCGGTCCGCTGTCGCTCCTTCAAGATGGCGATGTGGTGAAAGTTTGCGCGAAAACGGGTGCGCTTTCAACCAACGCAGATCTATCGGGGCGCTCACCCGCACCCGATCCCAAGGCCGAGTTTGGGGTTGGCCGTGAACTCTTCCGTATGTTGCAAAACCAAGCGGATGAAGCCGAACGGGGCGCGTCGCCGATGCTCGCAAGCGCGGGGCTGTAAGACAATGACGCGCACAGTCGCAGTGGCAGATATTGGCGGCACGAATGCCCGTTTCGCGATCGCCGAAGTGGCGGCGGATGGCGCGATCAATTTGCGCGAACCCGAAGTGCTGGCGACCCATGGCTATCCAGACTTGGCGTCCGCTTGGCGCGTCTTTTTAGAGCGATCCCCCGGTTTCACGCCGGAAGGTGCGGCGCTCGCCCTCGCTGGCCCGGCGAGCCGAGGCGTGTTCAAGCTGACCAATGCAAACTGGCGTTTTGATCCTGCAACATTGTCTGCCGAAATGGGTATCGAACGGCTAGTCATGCTCAATGATTTTGAAGCGGTTGCTCACGGAATTGCGAGCGACGTCGATGGTGACAACCTATTCCATATCGGCGGGCCGTCAGAACCCTTGCCGAGCGAGGGCACCGTCACTGTGATCGGTCCGGGTACAGGGCTTGGCATCGCACATTACCGCAAAGTTGGCGGACAGACATTTGTTCAACCTACAGAAGGTTCGCACATCGATTTTGCGCCGGTTGATGAAGTGGACGACGCGATGCTTAATTCGTTGCGCAAACTCTATGATCGCGTCTCCTTGGAACGGGTAATCTCTGGCGATGGGATTGCGCATATCTACGCCGTAATTGCTGGACTGGAGGGCGTAAACGCGGAGACAGCGGACCCGGTTACGATATGGACCGCGGGGCTTTCTGGTGATGATCCGCTGGCCGCCAGCGCGGTTGCGCACTTTGTCAAAACTCTAGGCCGCGCATCGAGTGATTACGCCCTCGCACATGGGGCCAACGGTTTGGTCCTTGCCGGTGGAATTGGCCTGCGCCTTCGCAACCATCTTACCAGCGACGCCTTCAACATCGCATTCGAGAATAAGGGTCGCTATCAAGACATGATACGCGCTATCCCTCGTAAACTCATTATCCATCCTCAGCCCGGACTTTTGGGGGCTGCTACAGCTTATTTGAAAGACTATCCAAGTGACTGATCCAATTGCCGCATCCAATGTGTGGGACCTGCTCGAGCATCTCAAGAACCTCCACACGCGTACAAGTGAGACGCCGCTGTTCAACCCAGTCTTTCAGATGGGTCTGGACCTATCGCGCTCACTCGAAAGCGGGGCGCTTGATCTCGATAAGATTGAGGCATTGGTCGAAGAGCTGGAATGCGAGAGTTTAAAGTCACGCTCCGATCGCTTGGCCCGCAATCTGGCGCCAATTGGGCTAGAAGAGAACCAAAACGAGCTGTCAAAAGCGCTCAATGATGCGACCAAGATCGATGCATTCCGCGCGCGTTGGGAGACACCATTCCTGCATGCTGTCTTCACTGCTCATCCAACCTTCTTGATGACGCCGGCGCAAAGTTCCGCTGTTGCGGGCGCAGCGAGCCATCAGGCAAAAATCACCAAGAACATGGCAGCGGCTGGCGGGGAACGCGGGGCGATCACGCTCGATTATGAGCACGGCGAAGTGACAAAAGCGCTTGCCCATGCGCAGGATGCCCGCAGCGCTATTGTCAGCGAACTCCTGACCCACGCGGCCAAGCAATGGCCAGACCAGTGGCGCGATATTACTCCAGTTCCGTTCCGTTTCGCGACCTGGGTCGGCTATGACATGGACGGGCGCACCGACATCAAATGGTATACATCGATCCGATTCAGACTGTCCGAAAAAGCACAGCGTTTGAGCCGTTTTTCCGACGACCTGGCGGGCATCGACACAAGTCATGAGCTTGTTGCGACATTGCGCAAGGGCGCACAGCATGCAGCGCGCAGCGCTAAAGATTTCGCCGATGATTTGAGTACTCCGGTCGACCTATCAGCGGCGGCGAACCGTTTGACAGCAGATCACCCGGACAAACTGACCTCGCTCACACCAATCATTGCACAGCTCGAAAAAGAAGCCTCCGAAGCAGAGACTGAGCGCGCCGTTGCCCTAAAGACTATCACGGCGGCGATGCGCGCAGATGGACTTGGCATGGGGCACATCCATTTCCGTGTGAACGCGAAACAGCTGCACAACGCCATACGCGGCCGCTTGGATGAGACCCCGACGCTCGACCTCGCCAGCAAAGGCGCAATGGCGACACTTCGGCGGATGCTCGAAGAGGTTCAGCCGCTGCGCAGCAACTTTGCCAGCCTCGCAATCGAAAGCTCAACCGCGATCCGCCAATTCCTAGCCATGGCGCAAATCCTTGAGCATGTGGATGCTGACACGCCGATACGGATGCTGATCGCGGAATGCGAACAGCCCTCGACGATCCTTGCTGCGCTCTATTTCGCAAAGCTGTTTGGGATCGAAGACAAGGTCGATGTCTCGCCTTTGTTTGAGACCGAAAGCGCGCTTGAACTGGTGGTCGCTTCTTGGATGCTCTGTGCGAAGAGGAGCAATATCAAGCCTATGTGCGCCTGCGTGGGCGCGCTTGCATTCAAACTGGTTTCTCGGACGCAGGGCGCTTTGTCGGTCAAATTCCAGCCAGCCTTGCCATTGAGCGGCTTCATGGCCGCATGGCGCAGGCGCTCAACAAGAATGGCCTCACCGACATTGCCGCACTAATATTCAATACGCATGGCGAAAGCATGGGACGCGGCGCGCATCCTAGCGGATTTGAAGACCGGCTGACCTGGCCGATGAGCCGCTGGGCGCGTGCACGGTTTGCAAGCCACGCAATCGCGCTTGAGCCCGAGGTGAGCTTCCAAGGAGGCGATGGTTATCTGCATTTCGCAACGCCAGAACTGGCCCGCGCGACGTTAACCCGGATTGCGTGCGCGCCCGATGCTGACTTGAAAGACGCGGATGATCCGTTCTACACCCGCACCGACATAAGCCTCGACTTCTACCGCGCGATCCGCACGCATCAGCGTCAACATCTGAGCAGTCAAACTTACAGCCGCGCAGTTACCGCCTTTGGCCTTGGCCTGTTGAACTCCACTGGTAGCCGGGTGTCGCGCCGCCAATCGGACCTTTCCGCAGACCGCGATATGAACCTGCGGCAAATCCGCGCAATCCCGCACAATTCGATCCTACAGCAGCTTGGCTATCCGGTGAATGTTATCTCCGGCATTGGCAGCGCGGCAGAGGAAAATTACGAAGAGCTTGCGGCGTTGATCGAAGAAAGCCCGCGCGCGCAACAGCTTATCCGCCTTGCCCGTGCTTCTAACGCGCTTGCCAGCATTAAATCGGTCGCGGCTCACGGCGAGTTGTTCAATTCAGCGTATTGGGCCAGCCGTCCCTATCGCGGAACCGAACAACACTTGTCCGAAGCCTGCGAAGCTTTGGCCGAATATTTGACCAAAGACGATCGGACAGGTGTCTTCCGCCGCTTGGCGTCGCGGTTGCGTGTGGATGCGTTGAAATTCCATCGCTTACTTGATTTGCTTCCCGATGAGGAACGTGATGAGAATCGCGAGACGACCCGCCGCTTGATCGGTGCAGCGCAATCACTGCGCCTCACCTTGTTCCAGCACATCTTTATCAAAGCAGTGTCTGTGCCGGTGTTTAGCCGCGCAAACGATATCAGCCGCGACGATGTGCTTGAGATGGTGTTCAGTCTGCGAATTGAAGACGCCCTTGCGCAAATGCGTCACGCCTTCCCAACCAGCTTCCCACAAGCGAGCGATTTCGCGCTTGATGCCCCGGCTGATTACCCGGACAGCGGTACCGAAGGCTATGTGCAGATTGGCCGCGATCTGATCGATCCGATTGAGCGGGCCTATGCCTTGATGCTGAGGATTTCGACGACAATCGCGAATCAATTCGGCGCGCATGGGTAAGTGTTCTTCGCGATAACTGAGCCGCCCGCCTAATTTGGTTACAGCCGTCGATCGCGCTGTCCCTCATTGGGGCAAAGGGGGCCGTGTGCATGTTAACAATTGCAAAAAGCGCGTCCTGACAAGAGACGCTGCCCTTTAGTCACTGGAGGTTCAGTGAAAAATAGGGCATAAGGGTCTCATGAAAACGATCTCTACTAAGTTCCGTATCGCTGCTTTCGCTGGTGTGCTTGCTCTTACGAGCGGCGCTGGCATTGCTGTGGGTCAAACTGCTGCAGATGATGCAGCTGAAGTAGCTGAGCAGGTTGCTCAGGAAGCTGAGGACGCCATTCAAGCGATTGATCCGACCACGGGCGGTGAATCGCTGGTGGTTGATCCAAGCCTGCCACAACCGTTTGAGCCGGGACTTCCGGCAATCACCGAAGATGTTCCGCGCACGCCTGCGGCGCGAACGATTTCGCGGCCTGAAGTGCAAGCGCTGCCAACTCCGCAGCCAACGGTGCGTGTCCCTGTCGAGACCAAGAAAGTGGTCAGCAAAGACCCCTTCGTGGTCAAAAGCATTCTGCCGATCGAAGGCACAATTCGTTACGGCGAATGGTATTGGGACGAGTCACGTGCGCCTGCGAAAGGCAAGCTGATCATGACGGTCGATCTCGATGCACGTGTCATCAGCGTGTTCCGCGATGGCCATGAAATTGGCACCGCTGTCGCCTTAATCGGTGCTCAGTCGCACCCCACACCGCTCGGCAGCTTCCCGATCCTGACCAAGGAAAAGGACAATGTGTCTGAGAAGTACAATAACGCGCCAATGCCTTGGACGCTGCGTTTGACTTGGAGCGGGATTGCGATCCACGGTTCGCCGGTTGCCAATGGCTATGCCAGCCACGGCTGCATCGGTGTGCCGGATCCGTTTGCTGAGAAGCTGTTCGAAATCGCTAAGCGCGGTGACCGAGTGATTATCACGCGCGGCAAAATGATCGACATTGGCGACAAGATCACCTGAACCAATGTTCCGCGCGCTTAGTCTTAATGGCTGGTGCGCGGCGGCTCAGGGGTGAAGCGCCACACGCGCATTTCGACCCCCACATTTTCTACTTTCTCGACACTGGGAACAATCAGTACACCGCTGAGCGATGCGTTTTGCCCGCGCCACAGACGGTCATAGGCCCTTCCCGCTTCGCTGCGCGATGCCATCCCGCCAAGTTCACCAATCGCGCGCAAGATCGTCTCAATCGCGACAATACGCGGAACATTTGCGAAGTAGCGCAAGGCCGGGTCAGCACCGTCCTCACGGTGGACCATCTCCTCCCAATCGAGCATTGCGTACCATTCAATCGCTCGCCACGCCTCCGCCAAATGTTCCGCGCTAAGCGCCAAGGCATCCGCTGGCAGAGTGTCCTCGTTCACCGCGAGATGGTCTCGAATACGGACACGGTCAAAAGCGTGATTGGTGTTTGAGGGGTCGCGCACCGGCTTGATCCCTGCATCCGCAACAACCAGTTCGAGTTCGGCTTTGCGCCAATCGAGCAGCGGGCGCAGCAGCACCGTTTCATTTTTGCCGATGAGAGAGCGTGCGCGGACCCCGGCCAAACCCGAAAGCCCGCTTCCGCGCGAAAGGCGCATTAGCAAGGTCTCGGCCTGATCATCGGCATGGTGCGCCGTGGCAATCGCGCCCAATTCCAGCTCTTCAGCCCATCGCGTCAATGCAGCATAGCGCGCATCTCTGGCTTTGGCCTGAAGATTGCCCCGCGGCACAGTGACTTCGATTGCTGTGAATGGAACATCAAGCGACGAACACACCCGCTCGACCAAAGCCACTTCCTGCGCAGCTTCGGGGCGCAATCTATGATCAACGCTGGAAACGGCGATCTGGCCGGGCATCGCAGCCTGAGCCAGCAACAGCAAAGCTAGGCTGTCTGGCCCGCCCGATACGGCAAGGCCCAATGCACCATCGCGCTCATCAGCAGGCCAAAGATACTCAAGCCGTTCAGCAAATCGCTGCGCGTCTTCGTCTGGGATAATTGCGGCTTTGACCGGAGCTTTCACAAGCGCCTTTCCCTGAGCGCTTGGCGCGCTCTCGTTACTCGGCGCAGGTGACCTTGCCGCTATTGGTTTCGAACCGGCTCGACAGCCGCCCGCCAGCGACCGCCGGATAGGTTTCGCCAAATTCGGCCAGTGCGATGCATGCGCGACGCGTGTCTTCCAACACGATCATCGACTCCGCCAGAAACAAAAGACTGTCCGGAGCGCGCGCGGCCTGTTTGTCGGCCTGATAATTGCGCAGGAACCAGCGCGCGGCTTCTTCTGCCATTCCATCATCAAGGAAAGCGCGGCCTAGTAGGTTACGGCCATAGGTGGTGCGCCAGTGGGAGGGATAGCTTTCAACGAAGTTAGACAGCGCTTGGCGTGCTTCGGGATAGTAGCCCGCATTCCAGAGGCGGAAGCCATAGGAATATTCGTCATCGCCCGCATCATCGGATTGCGGTTTTGCGATCGCTTGTACGCCTGCAACCCGCTCGGCGCTTGGCCCAGTGGGCGCAGGATCAACAGTCTGTGTCGCCCCGGTCGCATCGGCAGATGGCGCCAAAGCCAGATCTGGCGTGGTGTCCGAAGTTGTGTCAGCGGTCGGGACGAGATCAGCGACCGACGATGTATCCGAAGACGCAGCGACAGCCGTGCCGCCGCCTTCCAACGCCGCAACCCTCGTATCAAGCAGAGACAGCGAATTGTTAGTCTCTTCGGAAACCGCGGTCAGTCGCTGAAGCTGAATCTCAATCGCATCGAGCCGAGCGAGGATGTCGGTCACGGCTGTTGTTGATGCTGGGTTCGTGGTCGTCGTAGTGCTTGTATTCGAACCGTCCGAGCTGATCTGAGGTTCAAACAATTGGCTCTCGCCATTTTGAAACACATTGCGTTGGAGCGCGCGGATTTCCGCTTCGATCTTGCGCAATCGCGCTTCGGAATCCTGCGCCATCGCAGGAACTGGGCTGGTCGCCAACGTCCCAGCAGCAAGCACAACTGCCACAAAACGAGTCGCGAATTTGGTAGAGCGGGCTTTCATCAATTTTCGGCTCCCTAATCTTAATCGCCATTCTGCAATGCACGCGCGCCGCAATCGTGAGATTGCCGCAGCTGCGGTTTGCCGAGCGTCATGACATCATCGCCAACTTGGATGGCGGTTCATGAACAGGCCCCGAATCTGTGCCGTGTCGCGGCCCTCAAGTCGAGAGGCGACCCTCAGGAAATCAGTGGGAAAGGCTCAATTTACTGCGCTGTCAGAGCCGTTTGGCAAGTCCGCCCGTGCCAACAGCGCTTCAGCCGAAATCAACTCATCGCCCAACGAAATGGGTTCATCAGCGAGCTTGGGGACACTTTCCCCGCCAATCGTGATCCCCAAAGCGTCAGGCCGACCTGTGTTGATCCGTGGTTCTTCCGCAGAAGAAGGCACCTCGAAGGTTTCGCCTTTCGATAGTGTTCCATCAAGCAATCGGTCACCATTCGCGACAGTAACGCGCACCCAGACCTCGTCATCTTCTGCCGTCAGTATGACTTTGCCCGAAGGATCGACTGCGGCATTTCCTGTGGCATCTGCGCCGTCGGCGGTGGCGTCCGCATCGTCAGCCACTTCGTTTGCCTCATCACTTCCAGCGAGCAGTGACGCCGGACCAGAGCCAGAACCATAATAAGTGTAAGCGAAAGTGCCTGCCCCTGCCAGCAGAAGTAACGCCGCAAAACCGCCGAACCAAGCGAGTCCAGATGACGGTGTTTTGGCAGGATCCGCTGTATCCATGCCATCGCCAAACGCTGACCGCTCTGAATAGTTGTTCGCCATTTCGGCACGCACAAGGTCCGCGATCAGCTCCTGATCGAGATCCACTTCACGGGCATAGCTCCGTGCGAAACCAAGCGCATATGTGCGCGAGGGCAAGCTATCATATTCGCCGGCTTCGATGGTCTTGAGATGACGCAACGGGATGCGAGTTTCAGCGGAGATATGCTCCAGCTCCACGCCTTTGGCTAGACGTGCAGCGCGCAGCATTCCAGCCGCATCATCGGCTGTGTGTTCTTCAGCAGTGGCTTCCGCTTCGCTTGTCATGACCCGGTCCCAGAGCGAGTTGTTGGCTCTTATTGTGCTTTTACACACAGAACGTGTCTCGGCGTCGCATGTCAAGGAATTGCTAGGGTTTGCTGCATTTCAATTTGTAAAATGGTGCAAAGCACTAGTCGGTTTCGATCCCGCGCTCCGCTGCCCAAGCACTTAACTCACTCCGCAAATCCAGTTCCGGTTGTTTGAGCCATTGGGTCATAGCTTCCTCAATATCCGGCAAATCAACTCTACAAATCAACTCCTTGATGGGCCCAATCGCCGCCGGAGTGATCGATAGACGTCGAAAACCAATACCCAAAAGCGCGAGCGCTTCGAGCCGCCTGCCGCCCATCTCGCCGCAAACACCAACATCAACGCCGCTGCCAACCGTAGACCGAGCCACGCGGGCAAGAAAGCGCAAAATCGAGGGGCTGAGCCAGTCATATCGTTGCGCGATGTTCGGATTCGCGCGGTCTGCTGCGAACAGAAATTGCGTCAGATCATTGGTTCCCACCGAAACGAAGCTGAGTTTGGGCAAGAGCAGATCAAGCACTTCTGCAAGTGCGGGCACTTCCAGCATCGCGCCGTAATGGATCGCGTCAGGCAACAGCTTCTTATGTTTGCGCAAGAAGGCGAGTTGTTCGACAAAGACTTGCTTTGCCGCGTCGAACTCCCACGGTTCAGACACCATCGGAAACATAACATACAGCGTGCGACCAGCGCTCGCTTCGAGTAGCGCGCGCGCTTGGGCTTTCATCAGGCCTTTGCGTTCGAGTGCAAGCCGCAAAGCGCGCCACCCCATCGCGGGATTCTCGTCCGCTTCGGAAATGTTCGACGCGAGATATGGGACCGATTTATCGCCGCCAATATCTACCGTGCGGAAAATTACTGGCTTGCCTCCGGCGGCGTCCAGCACGTCGCGATAGAGCCTTGTTTGACGCTCACGCTGAGGCAAAGTCGCGGAGACGAGAAACTGAAACTCAGTGCGGAACAGTCCCACCCCGTCCGCGCCAGTCATCGCCAACGCGCTGATATCATCGCGCAGCCCGGCATTCATCATCACCTGAATGCGCGTTCCGCAAAGGGTGCGCGGTTCTACATCGCGCAGGCTGGCATAGGTCGCCTGTTTCTCTCGCGATTTCGCGACCCGCGCTTCGAAGGCTTCGGCCAATTGGTTGGTGGGACGGATGTTGGCTTGCGCTTCGTTGGCGTCGAGCAAGACCTCATCGCCTTCACGAACCATCGCGCGAATCCCATTGGCGCGACCCAAAACCGGAATCCCCATAGCTCGAGCAACAATTACAACATGCGCGGTCAGAGAGCCTTCTTCGAGGATTACGCCTTTCAAACGCCGTCGGTCATATTCGAGCAATTCCGCTGGACCTAAATTCCGGGCAATCAGGATGGTGTCGCGGCGCAACCCTTGCGATGCAGCGGTGCCAAGTTGCCCCGACACAATCCGCAACAATCGGTTCGCCAAGTCTTCAAGATCGTGCATCCGATCTGCAAGCAGAGGATCGTCAATCTCGCGCATCCGCATCCGCGTGTGCTGCTGGACCCGCTCAATCGCGGCTTCAGCCGTAAGGCCGGAATCAATCGCTTCGTTGATGCGCCGCGACCAACCTTCGTCATAGGCGAACATCTTATAAGTTTTGAGCACCTCTTCTTGCTCACCACCTATGCCAAACTCGGCCTGATTTGCGAGATAATCGATCTGCTCGCGCATCTTGTCAAAAGCACGGTAAACACGTTGACGTTCCGCTTCGATATCTTCCGCCATCACTTGCGTGATCTGAACGCGCGGTTGGTGGAAAACGGCTTGGCCTGCTCCCAAACCTTTGACGAGGGCCAGTCCTGCGACTTGTTGCGGGTCGGTTAAGCCAGCGCTTAGCCCGCGCGCCTCCTCTTCATCGATCAGCTCCGCTGCGCCGATCAACTCGGACAGTACCATAGCCGTTGTTTGAAGCGCTTCGATTTCGACATCTTCATAGCGCCGCGGTTCGACATGCTGGACGCACAACACGCCCACCGCACGCTCGCGGTAAACAATCGGGACCCCAGCAAAGGAATGGAACTTCTCTTCGCCAGTCTCAGGGCGGTATTGAAAATCCGGATGCGCTTTGGCCTCGGCTAGGTTCAACGTTTCGACGTTGTCAGCGATGACCCCGGTTAAGCCTTCGCCTATTGCCATCCGCGTGACATGGACCGCACTTTGGTTGAGCCCGCGCGTCGCATAAAGCTCCAGCATCGTCTCACGTAGGAGATAGACAGAGCATACCTCGCTTGTCAGGCTTTCGCCGATAATTTCGACAACCGCATCGAGCTTGCCTTGCGCATGCATGCGCGAAGCCATGACCTCGTGCAGGCGCGTTACGATTTGTCGGGCGGAAGCGGCAGCGCTCATAGCGCTTCAGGGCTTAGGCACAGTCTTAGACAAAAGCAAAGACCGTTCACTCCGCAAGTGAGTTTGATTGAGCTGGGAGCGCCCCGAAGGCGCTCTAAAGCTGGGATATCTCTTCTTTCAATCGGAGTTTTTGCTTCTTGAGATATTGAAGCGTCGCATCGTTGGGGGCTGGACGGGCCATCTCTTCACGTAATTGAGCTTCATAGCCTGCGTGTTTGGTCTGGAGAGCATTCATGTGAGATGATGCTGCGGACGATGCCATATGCGTTCTCCTAATGTATGCGTAGGGGTGTGCCCCCACAGGGAACGACTCGGCAAAGTCAAACGGCCGAGCCGCTGATGAGCAAGAAACCATATTCAACCTATCTTGCAAAGTTCTTTGGCACGATGAATCGGTGACGATACGAATTGTTACGATGAAACGATGCTGAGAAGGGTCTTTGGCGCAAGAAATGTGTTCCCGGACTAGGTGAATTGGCGTAGCGAATCGCGGATTGGATCGCGAGAAAGGAACAGGTGCCCGGATGGATGAGCTTGAGCTGAAAAAAAGGCTCGAACTGCTCAGAAGCGAGCATCGTGATCTGGACGCTGCGATTGCGGCGCTTCATGAAGCTGGACCAACGGATCAGTTGCAAATTGCACGGCTGAAGAAACGCAAATTGCGGCTGCGTGATCAAATTTCGATGATCGAAGACAGTTTGTTGCCAGATATTATCGCTTAGCCCGGGGATTGGCCTGACCGCTCTCGCAGCCTGATTGTCGGTAAAATTGTGCCAGAACGAGACAAGGTTGAGTTAGCATCGGATAAACACGGTCCAACTGTGGTGAGCTGCGCAATCAGCGCGTAGCGCACCAGTTTACAAATGACCCGCACAACAAGTCTTTCACGCCCGATTATCGAGGCGCTCTACGCCGAAGCTTTGTTGCTTGCCGACGAGGTTCGTGCCGTTTTCGCATTGGGTGTGAAGGCACCTGCAGTTGGCGACAACACAATGGAGCGGCTGGCACTGTCCACTGA